>JAFDHG010000053.1 GCA_019308925.1 Deltaproteobacteria bacterium | reverse complement strand
ATTTCAGAAAGATATGGAAATTTTGTGAAATTGTGGTATTATAATTTTATCAATATTTCAAGGGAGGTTTTGAATGAAAGGAGCGACAACCTTGAGGCTCCCAGAGGGTAAATTGAGGCTAATCAGGGCCATAGCGGGTTATGAAAACAGGCCGTTGAGTAAGATCTTTGAGGAGTTGGTAGACGAATATATAGAGAGACATAAGGAGAGCTTGGAACTTATAGGGGTTCCCGGATTTGTAAAAGAGTGCCATGAAGGGTTGGAGGAGATAAAGAAGGGAGGAGGAAAGGAGATAGGTGATCTGGAGGGTTAGGTTCTCCACCAGCGCAGAGAAATATTACAGGAGACTTGATGCGGATCTAAGAAAAAGGATAAAAGAAAGACTGCTGGAGACGGCTGATATGGAAGATCCTTTAGATCACCCCCAAGTTAGACCTCTTACAGGAGACCTAAAAGGGTTCTTCAGGCTTAGAGTAGGTGGTTGCCGCCTTATTTTCTCCCTTCTGAGGGACGAAAAGATCATTGCAGTAGTCAACGTCTTTCCACGAGGAGATGCGTATTAGGTCTATGCTTGTCATTGATATCGCAGATACATGAATCTAGGAGTCGGCCAACCGTATTATCCAAATCCAAACCCTCATGAGAGCTTTCCCTCAATTTGACAAATTAAGGGGAGGTAACATCCAGAAGGGATATAGTATCCTAAAAAACATGGTGGATTTAAAAAGTTGGAAGGAATATTGCATAAAATATTGTCAGGAAGATCTGTGAAGCAACAAAGAATGGTATAACCTGAGGGTAGTATTGGTTTAAGAAATGTTGATCTACCTCTTTACTTTTGTGCTTTCCTTCATCTTATCCCTCTACCTCACCTCTATCATGCGCAGGGCGGCCCTGCAGTTTGGGATTGTAGACCAGCCTGATGGGAGATTGAAGAGGCATAAGGAGCCTGTCCCTTATCTGGGGGGGATCGCCATCTACCTGTCCTTTATGCTCGCCTTGGCCTTTAGTTTTAAGTTCAACCAAGAGGTCTTGGGGCTGCTCCTTGCCGGAGCCATCGTCTTGATGTTGGGTTTCATCGATGACCTCGGTTTTCTGAATCCCTTGGTTAAGATCGCCGGGCAGATGGTTGCGGTCTTGGTTTTGGTCAGGTCAGGCATCTTCATCAAGCTGATCTTTCTCCCCACCTATGTCAGCATCCCCCTCACCTTTCTTTGGTTGGTGGGGATGTCCAATGCATTCAACATCATCGACGTCATGGATGGACTCTCTGCTGGCGTTGCCCTTTTCGCCTCCTTGGCATTCTTCCTTGTTGCCCTGCTCAATGGGAGGATAATGATCGCTATCGTGGCCATCACCCTGGCCGGGAGCCTGCTAGGTTTTCTCAGATATAACTTCTCCCCAGCCCAGATCTATATGGGTGATGCAGGGAGCATGTTCTTAGGGTTGATGATAGGGGCCCTGGCGATGATCGGCAGTTATACCGAGAAGAACGTCCTCGGCTTTTTGGCCCCAGTGGTGATCTTGGGGATTCCTATTTTCGATACCTTCTTGGTTATGTTCGCCCGCTGGCGCAAGGGGATCCCCATCTTTCTGGGGAGTCCTGACCATTATGCGCTGCGCCTTCAGGCAGCAGGGCTTTCCGTAAAAGGGGTGATCTGGTTAAGCTATGGAGCGGCCGCCATCTTGGGAGGGTTAGGGCTCCTCATTATGAGGTTCTCCTCCCCCTATCAGGTGGTTTCCTTGGTGGGGCTGTTGGCCATAGCTGGGTTGGTGTCCATATTTCTATTGCAGAGGGTGGAGGTGAGATGATCATCATCCTGGGGGCCGGCCTATCAGGGTTGAGTGCCGCCTTTCATCTGAAGGGGAGGGAGTATCAGATATTCGAGGGGGAAGGAGAGGTGGGAGGGCTCTGTCGCTCGGTGGTCCAGGATGGGTTTACCTTTGACTACACCGGCCATCTCCTGCACCTTCATCACCCTTACACACAGGGGCTCCTGGAGGAATTGCTGCCGGATCTGTTTGCTAGGCACCAACGTCGCGCGGCCATATACCTTGGGGGCAGATATATCCCCTATCCCTTTCAGGCGAACCTTTGGGCATTACCGAAACAGATGATCAGGGAGTGTTTGCTCGGATATATCCGAGCTTACTGTGATAAAGCAAAAGGAGGGGATGACTTCCTTAGTTGGATCTATCAGGCCTTTGGCCCGGGGATCGCCAAATACTTTATGATCCCTTACAATGAAAAGCTCTGGAGGATCCCCCTGCAGGAGATCTCCTTGGAGTGGGTTGAGAGATTTGTTCCTTGCCCAACTCTCGAAGAGGTGATCGATGGAGCCTTAGGAATCAACCTCAAGGGGTTTGGCTATAATCAAGAGTTTCTCTATCCCATCCAAGGGGGGATAAAGGCCCTCCCTCAGGCCTTCCTGCCCAAGGTCGGGGATGTTCACCTCGGTAAAGAGGCCAAATCCATCGACATAGAGAAGAGGATGGTAAGGTTTAAGGATGGAAGTGAAGTAGCCTACCATGCCTTGATCTCCTCCCTCCCTCTGAATGAGCTCGTGCGCCGCATCGCATCCCTCCCTGAGGAGATAAACGATCTGGGGGGTCGCCTCCGATACGTCTCCGTCCTCAACATCAACCTGGGTGTGAAGAGGGCCCGGGTATCTGATTATCACTGGATCTATTACCCTGAGCCTCCATACCCCTTTTACCGGGTGGGTTTTCCCAGCAATCTCTCCCCCCGTATGGCCCCGAAGGGGGCCAGCTCCCTCTCTGTGGAGATATCCTATCTCCCCTCAACCCCCCCCTCTGTGGAAGAGGTACGGGAGAGGACCCTTTCCGCCCTGATCTCCTGTGGGATCTTGAGGGATGACGATGAGGTATTGGCCGAAAAGGTGCTGATGATCAAACACGCCTATGTGATCTACGATCCATTCCGACGCCAACACCTCCCTCGGATCTTCCAATATCTTCGCTCCCAGCATATTTACCCTATAGGGAGATACGGGCATTGGGGTTATGCCACTATGGAAGAGACCCTTCTACAGGGAAGGGATGTAGCTAAGGATCTATTATGAGGCCTGTTAAGATAGTGCACATCATTACGAAGCTGGAATTGGGCGGGGCCCAGCAGAACACCCTCTTTACCCTCGGGCATCTGGACCGAGACCTCTTTCGCCCCTATTTGATAACCAACAATGAGGGGATCTTGGTACCGGAGGCACTGGCCCTCAAGGGAGTGAGGACATTTCTGCTCCCTGAGCTCATCAGGGAGATAAACCCCCTTATGGACTTAAGGGCCTTGTTCAAGATAAAGGGAATCCTAAGGAAGATAAAGAAGGGGAATTCATCTCCTATGATCGTCCATACCCATAGCTCCAAGGCGGGTATTGTGGGGAGATGGGCGGCAAGATATGCTGGGGCGGACGTCATCATCCACACCATCCACGGTTTTGGCTTTCACGACTATCAACCCTCCCCTGTCAGGGGCTTCTTCATCTTTCTTGAAAGGTTGACTGCCAAGATCACCGATACATTCATAGTCGTCTCCCGGGCCAATATGGAAAAGGGGGTGGATTTGGGTATCTTTCCTCCACAGAAGGCGGTCCTGATCAGGAGTGGGATAGAATTAGAGGAGTTTATAGGGGTGAGGGTCAAAACGGAGGAGAAAAAGGGGGAGCTAGGGGTGGACCCCGACCTCCCCCTGATTACCATGATCGGATGTCTCAAGCCCCAAAAGGCACCCTTGGATTATGTAGAGGTGGCCCATCTGCTCCTGCAAGAGAGGGAGGCCACTTTCATCATGGTGGGGGATGGGGTATTGAGGGGCAGGGTGGAAAGGAGGGTGCAGGAGTTGGGTCTGGGAAAGAGGTTCAAACTCCTGGGTTGGCGCAGGGATATCCCAGAGATCCTGGCCGCCACCGACATCTTCGTCCTTACCTCCTTGTGGGAGGGGCTCCCTCGAGTCTTACCCCAGGCCATGACCATGGGGATACCCATTGTCGCCACCAGGGTCGATGGGACCCCCGAGGCAGTGGTCCATGGGGTGAATGGCTTTTTGGCAGAACCCAGGGACATAAAGGGGGTAACTAGGAGGGTGGTCTATCTCCTGGATCACCCCAAGGAGGCAAAGGATCTGGGGGAGCGGGGTAGAGAGATGGTGGAGGAGTTCAATATCTGGAGCATGCTCAGGGAACAAGAGCAACTTTACCGGAGGCTGCTCAGGGAGAAGGGGAGGGGGCTCGAATGAACGGGATGATCCTATTTTTTGGCTTTGTCTTCGGGGCAACTATCGGGAGCTTTCTCAACGTCTGCATCTACAGGATTCCACAGGAGGGATCTATCGTCTCCCCCTCCTCTCACTGCCCCCATTGTGGTACCCCCATCCATTTCTATGACAACATCCCCCTGTTGAGTTTTATCCTACTGCGTGGCAGGTGCAGGGCATGTAATGCTCCAATCTCCTTTCGTTACCCCTTAGTGGAGTTGCTCACAGGCATCTTTTCCATTACCCTACTTCTACGTTACGGCATCTCCCCCCTTTATCTGGTATATTTTGCCTTTTTTGCCTCCCTCACGGTGGTGAGCTTCATCGATTTCTCTCACAAGGTCATCCCGGATGTGATCAGCCTTCCGGGGATCTTGGCAGGTTTAGCTATCTCCTGGTTCCACCCTCAGATGTCGTTCAAGGATTCCCTTATCGGGGTCCTCTTGGGGGGAGGGGCGTTATATCTGGTAGCCAGCGGCTATCACTTGGTAACTAAAAGGGAAGGGATGGGAGGAGGGGATATAAAGCTTCTGGCCATGATCGGGGCCTTCATTGGCTGGAAGGGGGTGTTATTCACCATCCTGTGCAGTTCCCTCGTCGGTGCCGTGGTGGGGGTGACCTTGATGCTGGTCTCCTCGGAGGCGGACAGCAAGTATGCCGTCCCCTTTGGCCCCTTCCTCTCCCTGGGGGGCATCATCTACATATTTTGGGGAGAGGCCCTGATCAACTGGTACTTGGGGTTCTTACAAGGGATTGCTGGCTGAGGTATGGGGATGAAGTGGCTTTTGCGCAAGGTCCAGGTGGGGCTAAGGACGGAGATCGTCCTCAATATTGCCATCTTAATAGTGGCCTCCCTCCTGCTGATCGGTTTTACCATCCTCAAGGTGAGCGAGAAGGAGGTCCTGGAGCAGAAGATAGCAGGGGGGCATATTGTCCTCTCCTCCCTGCAGAGGGGTGTCGCCGCCTTCCAGGGGGAAAGGTGGTATCAAGATCCCAGCCTGTCGAGGATCCTCATTGGTTTCACTCAGCTGAGGGAGGTGGAGGGGATTTGGATAGTAGATAGAGACCTGAGGTCTTTGATCACCAGGGGGAGGGGGGGAAGATATGGAGAAGATCTGCGCAAGGCCATTGCACAGCGGACGGAGGAGGTGAGGGTGGAGAGGAGGGGGACCCTTTGGTGGTCCTTTTACAGGAGGCTCATCCTGACAGCCCCCCTCATAAAGGGGGGGAGGGTAATTGGAGGGGTGCAGGTCTCCTTTTCGTTGGCTGATGTAACAGAGAGATTGGTGGTCTTTCGGAGGTTGGTCCTCATCTTGATCTTGTTGGACTCCCTGGTCTTGGTCACCTTTGGGAGTTTTCTCTTGGCACGGGTGGTAGTAAACCCCTTAAAGAGATTGGTGGAGGTGGCGCAACAGATAAGGGAAGGGGAATTGGACCAAAGGGCGCAGGTGGAATATGAGAACGAGATAGGGCAGTTGGCCAAGACCTTTAATCAGATGGTGGAGAGGTTGGCCGAAAAACAGAGGGATCTGGAGGCAAGCATCAAAAAGTTAAAGGAGACACAAGAAGAGCTTTTGCTATCGGAAAAATTGGCCTTAGTGGGTAGATTGGCCGCTGGGGTAGCCCATGAGATAGGGAACCCATTGACCTCAGTATTGGGTCACACGGAGATCCTGCGCAAGAAGCTGAGGGACGACGAAATCCTTGTGGACTTAGTGGAGAGGACGAGGAAGGAGACGGAGAGGATCCACCGCATCATCAAAGACCTTTTGCAATTCTCAAGATCCCCCTCCTCACAGATAGAGGATATAGATGTAAATCTGGTTATCCAAGACTCTCTGAATCTGGTGACCGTGCAAAAGGGGTTTAAGGATATAGCCATTGACCTCTCTTTAAGAGACGACCTTCCGCCCGTCAGGGGAAACAGCGATCAACTGCAACAGGTTATGGTCAATATATTGATAAACGCCGCCGATGCCATGCCTCAAGGCGGGTCAATATCCATTAGGACTGAGGAGGAAAAGGATGGGTGGGTGACCATCTCCATAAAGGATACAGGGGAAGGCATCCCCACCAAAGATCTTGATAAGGTCTTTGATCCCTTCTACACTACCAAGTCACCGGACAAGGGGACCGGTCTTGGGCTCTCCATCTCCTTAAAGATCATCGAGGACTTCGGGGGAAGGTTAAAGGTGGAGAGTAAAAGGGGTAAGGGTGCGAAGTTTATCATATTTCTCAAGAAGGGATCTGGGTGATGATTTAAGGTGGGTGCTAAACGGCCTCCCTCCCCGTGGCGAAAGCCCTAAATTTTATTCTTGACAATAGGGGCTAGGATTACTATAGTGACTGCCGTGCTTCGACAACAAATTTCAGGTCCTCACCGCAGGGTACACAGACGAGGTTATATTTCCCTATGTCTCGGACCCCTTACCATATTTTAAATCAACAGATAATCTAAGAAAGGAGGCTGGCGTTGAAAGGATTAACTATCAGTTCTGATGCACCAGGAGAAAGGCTTTTCATGCTTGGCAATGAGGCCATAGCCAGGGGGGCCGTTGAGGCGGGAGTCCAGGTCGCTGCTGCCTATCCAGGGACCCCATCAAGCGAAATAATGGAAACCTTAGCCAGCGTAGCCAAGGAAGTGGATATGTATGTCGAGTGGGCTACCAATGAGAAGGTGGCCTTTGAAGTGGCTTTTGCCGCCTCACTCTCTGGGTTAAGGGCAATGGCATCGATGAAACATGTGGGGCTAAATGTAGCTCATGACCCAATAATGTCAGCCAGCTATATAGGCGTTACAGGAGCCCTGGTGCTTCTCGTCGCCGATGACCCCTGGGCATGGAGCTCACAGAATGAACAGGATAGCCGATTTGTTGCCAGGCAGGGCTACATACCCATGTTTGAACCTTCTTATGCCGAAGAGGCCAAGGATATGATGGTTGATGCCTTTGCCCTCTCCGAAGAATTCAAGCATCTCTTTATGGTCAGGTCGGTAACCAGGATAGGTCATGCCCGCAGCGATGTGACCCTGGGGAAGATATCAAGAGAGAGGCGGAAAGGCTTGTTTAAGAAAGACCGCATCCGCTTTGTGCTAACACCGCTTGGAGCCCGAACAAACCGGCCAAAGATGATCAAGCGGCTTGAGGAGATAAAAAAACGGGTAAATACGCTCCCCTATAACCAACTAAATCTGGCTTCTGGAGCCAAGCTGGGTATAATTGCCGCCGGGGTGCCATACAGTTATACCCAGGAGGCATTAAAGTGGCTGGGTATTGGCGATAAGGTTTCAGTCCTCAAGATTGGAACGCCTTACCCCCTCCCCGAGGACCTGGTAAAAGAACTACTAACCTCAGTACCTGAGGTACTTATCGTGGAAGAGCTGGAGCCGTTTATTGAGCTCCATGTAAAAGCCATTGCCCAGGAAGAAAATATTCCAGTCAAAATCCACGGCAAGGATTTGCTTACTACAATAGGAGAGCTATCTACAAGCAAGATTATGAAGCCTATCGCCAGTCTGACCAACTTCGAACTGCCTGTCGATCTTGGGGAGATAGAAAAGCTTGAAGCAGAGACAGCTCCGCTATTGCCACTGAGACCACCGGCCCTGTGCGCTGGCTGCCCGCACCGGGGCTCCTTCTACGCCATTAAGATAGCGGCAAGAAAGGTGGCTAGGGATTATGGTGAGGACACAGTGCCTATCTACCCGGGGGATATTGGCTGCTATACCCTGGGCAATCCACCGCCCCTTGAATCTAACGATGTCACTATCTGCATGGGAGCCAGCTTTGGTCTGGCTAATGGTTTTGCACATGCTACAGATGTGCCAGTAATAGCTCACCTGGGTGACTCCACCTTCTTCCATGCAGGGATACCTCCGCTGATAGATGCAGTCTACAATAAGGCAAATATAACTATGGTAGTGCTTGATAACGGCACCACGGCGATGACCGGTTTTCAGCCTGATGCAGGCACGGGTTATACTGCTACCGGCGATGAGACTGTTCAGCTAAAACCTGAAGAGATAGCCAGGGCCTGCGGAGTGAAGTTCGTCGAGGTTGTAGACCCCTTTGACCTGAAAACGACAACCGATACTATGGAAAGGGCGATAAGGTTTGAGGGACCGTCGCTGGTAGTTTGCCGAAGGCTCTGCGCCAGGATAGCAGAAAGGGAAAAGAGAAAGCGGAAAGAGAAAATAATCCATTACCGTGTAGATGAAGAGAAATGCGTTAAATCCAAAAACAAAGCAATGCCCTGTGCTGTTGCTTGCCCGGCTGGCAATGATATACCAGGTTTCACTAACCTGGTCAAGCAGGGGAAACTCCAAGAGGCATTAGAGATAGTTAAGCAGACCAACCCCTTGCCTGCTGTCCTCGGGAGAGTGTGCTATCACCCCTGTGAGGCGGAATGTAACCGTGGCCAATACGATGAGGCAGTTGCTATTCACAAGATAGAAAGATTATTGGGAGACTATGAAGCCAATCTTCCCGGCGAAGAGGTCATAAAAGCCAAGAGAGAGGAAAGGATAGCCATCATTGGCTCTGGACCAGCCGGCCTCAGTTGTGCTTATTATACGGCCAAGAAGGGATATCCGGTGACTATCTTCGAGGCCCTACCCGTGCCCGGTGGCATGCTGGCAGTAGGCATTCCTGAATATCGGCTACCTAAGGATGTGCTGAAGACAGAGATTAAGCGAATTGAAGACCTGGGTGTTGAAATCCGCCTCAACACCCAGGTTATTTCCGTAGACGACCTTCTGAAGCAGGGATATAATGCAGTTTTTGTCGCTGTAGGCGCTCACAAAAGCATGAACCTTGGTGCACCTGGGGAGGAGAAAGAAGGAGTCATTCCTGCCCTGAGCTTCCTCCGTGAGATTAATCTGGGCGGGCAAGTAAACGTCGGGGAGAAAACTGTCGTTATTGGTGGTGGCAATGCGGCTATTGATGCCGCCCGGGTAGCCCTCAGGCAGGGAGCCAAACAGGTATCTATTATCTACCGCCGCTCCAGAGCAGAAATGCCGGCTAGCGATGAAGAAATTAAAGCCGCTGAGGAAGAAGGTGTCAATATTACCTACCTGGCTGCTCCGATCAAAGTCTTGGGCGATGGCGAACCTACAGGATTAGAGTGCATTCGGATGGAGCTGGGCGAGCCTGATGCCAGTGGCAGAAAACGCCCTGTCCCGATCAAAGGGTCTGAGTTTACTGTTGATGCTGACACCATAATAGTGGCTATCGGACAGGTACCGGAACTTCCGTTCACTGATGACCAGCTTAAAGCTTCACCCCAGGGCACCTTGACAGTTGATGCTAGTACTCTCGCTACCGATAAACCGGGCATCTTCGCTGGCGGTGACGTGGTTACCGGCCCAGCCATGGTAGCCGATGCCGTTGCCGCGGGCAGAAAGGCAGCAAACTCGATTGACAGGTACTTCAAGGGAGAGACGCTCAGCGTGGCCGAGGAGGAAAAACCAGTCGTCAGCTATGAAGAGCTCTCTTTGAGTGGCATCGAGTCACTACCGAGGGCAGAAGCTAGCAAATTGCCTGTGGCTGAGCGAGTCAAGTGGTTCACTGAGA
This sequence comes from Deltaproteobacteria bacterium, assembly GCA_019308925.1. Classification (NCBI taxonomy): domain Bacteria; kingdom Pseudomonadati; phylum Myxococcota; class Myxococcia; species Deltaproteobacteria bacterium. Next base: position 6,122 of record JAFDHG010000053.1, on the reverse strand, counting down.
TTGAAAGTGGCTTCACTCCAGAGGTAGCCACCGCTGAGGCTAAACGCTGCCTTAGCTGTGATGTGGGCAGTGAAAAGTGTATTATGCTGCTGGGCTGCCCAGCTACTTTAAGAGAAGACGATAGAACCATGATTGATGACTCCATGTGTGATGGTTGCACAGTTTGTGCCCAAGTCTGTCCCTACAATGCTATAGTACAGGAGTAGAGAAATGATAAAAGAGCTTAATGTACTAATCTCCGGGGTTGGTGGACAAGGTGTAATCCTGATGTCAGAACTACTGGGAAATTCAGCAGTTAAGGATGGCCTGAGGGTTAGAGGCTCTGAGGTGCTGGGAATGGCAGTGAGAGGTGGTTCGGTATTCAGCAGCATCAGAATGGGAAGCGATGTATATGGTCCCCTCCCTCCCTTGGGAAAATGCGATATTCTGGTGGCATTGGAGCCATCAGAGGCATTAAGAAATATCACCTTTCTGTCCAAGTCGAGTGTGGTCATACTCAACACAGCCATGGTCGTCCCGTTTACCGTTTCCTTGGGGCAAAGCAAGTATCCCCCTCTGGAAGCAATGGTGGAAAAACTCGGTAAGACCTCAAGCAAAATAATTGGGCTGGATGCCACCCAACTTGCCAGGGAAGCAGGAAACCTGCTGACAACCAATATCGTGATGATGGGTGCATTATTTGGCACTGAGCAGCTTCCGATAAAGATAGAAACGGTGAAAGAATCCATCGAGGAGCGTTTCCCGGCCAAGGTGGTCCCGGTTAACTTTAAAGCCTTTGACCTCGGTTACCAGGCCTGCCAAGAGGCACTTCAATAATCTAGGGTAAAGTCATAAAGGATAGGGGCTAGCTTTTTAAAGCTAGCCTCTATTAACTGTGTAATGAAGAGAGACCCCCAACTCTGAGAAACTTATGAGATCAATGCCTTCTTCCCCCAAGGTGGTCGCAAAGAAGGGGTCCATGAGCATCTCGAAGTCCTTCCTCCTCCATGGTTCCCCTCCTGTACTGGGATGCACCATCAACTCCGTGATCCCCTGGGGGAGCTCCTTTAGGGAAAAGGGGAATGTGGGATCAATAAAGTGATGGGGATAGAAGATTCCTTTTTCTTGGAGCAGTTTTTCCATCCAGCAGGCCACCTCCGGAGTTAATGTTATGTCCTGTCTTCCCATGAGGTAATAGCCTTTTCGGCAAAAGCGAATGGCCTTAATTTCATACCTCACCATTGCCTCGACAAGAGGAAGGAGGATTTGTGGGAAGCTATGGACGTGATGATGAGTGTCAACATGAGAGGGCGTCAGCCCTTCTTCGAGGAAGGCCGTTATCTGTTTATCAATTTCTTCCCCAACCCTGCTGGCGAAATCGGGATCATTCATCATCCGAAGGAGTTCCTGGCGGGGGTATCTCTCTTTTCCAGGGGATTCCCAACCCAGCAATGGGTCTAGATCTATGTGGAGGCCCACCCGAAAGGAGGGAACCCCCTTGATCATCTCTATGGACTCTTTGCTGTAAGGCCCTTTTATCAACAGGGACGAGTCCGTGATTACCCCCTTTTCATAGGCGATACGTATCCCTTGGTTGACCTCAGAGGAGATGCCGAGATCATCGGCATTGATGATGAGAAAGCGGGATGAGGGCATATAAGGCTGGATAAATCCCTACATTAAGGGTTCAAGGATTCATCTCATAGGGTTCCAGGGGCCAAGGGGTCCAGGATTCTAGTGAAAGACAAACCCCTTAAACCCTCTTTTAGCTCATAGCTGATAGCTCATTATCATGACCCATGAGCTATTCGGCCCCTTGAATCCTTTATTGGTGAAGGCCTGAAAGGCATTGAATTAGTGGGCTTATATGGCCCTTTTCACCTCCACGTTTCCACCGCAACTGTTGATTCCCTAATGACAAAGACCCTTTCGTTGTTGCTCTCCTTATCGGTGGGGAAAATAAAAAAGGCCTTCCTTTCCGGTGCATATCCATGAGTCGTGCCGTACATCGCTTCCCCATCGAAGAAGATAACCTTTAACTTTAAACCGGGGATGTTTTTAAGGCTCTCCATGGAAAAGTCATTGTGACGCCTATGATCTTTACTTCCCTCGAAGCTTTTAACAAAAAAGACCGCCTTCATGAGAGAAGTGGATACCTCGATGACCTCCTTCGCATGTTGGGCTTCGGTGACATGGAAAATATCCTTGTTGGGGTTAAAATCATAAGTATACCCCTTCACTATCCTCCCATCTCGAAAATGAACAACGACCTTATTTTCTATCTTCGGCATGACAACCTCCATTTCTCCACTGGGGTTTGACCTCTAAGGTAAAGTATTATAGCTGAAAGATCAACCTCTTATTACTACAAAGAAAGCAAAAAATCCACTTGATTCCGGTACCTAAAGAATCAGATGGATTATCTCCTAATATGTTCTTCTGAAGTACACAAAAACCGATACACTTCGTAGGTAATTTAGGAGGGATAGTATTGTAACTGACCGAAATCATTGGAGCCGGCGGGGAGGGTCGAACTCCCGACCTACTGATTACGAATCAGCCGCTCTACCTCTGAGCTACGCCGGCAGACGATAAAATATATGGCATCATCAAGATATACCTTGGCAGGAAAGGTGTCAAGGTTTCCAAAGACTTATGTCTTCTATCCCTTCAAAATCACTATCATCCGATGCCAAGTGAGTTAGTCCTCTCCTTTTCATCACCGCCAGATGTAGGGCATCGGCGGTTACAAGTCCCCATTTCTCTGATAGGCGGAGGGCTGTGTCCAAATCAGATGTCCTCACCTCACTAATCCTGAGCCCTGAATCCCTCAATACATTTAAGAAGTTTTGATACTCGAAAAGAGGCCTGAATATCTCTGATCTTTTGCTTTCATCCTTCAAGAGACTTTTCACCCTTTTTATCGTTACTCTTTCCAAGAAATTGGAAGACACCTGCAGCATAAGTTTAAAGAAGACTTCCTCTAGTACCAATACAGAGGTATAGGCCTTAACTGAAATATTTTCCACCCTTTTGAGAAACTCCACGGAGACTTCATTGATGCCAAAGGCGTGATGCAGGAAGATATTCGCATCAACAAAAATACTGGCCCTCTCAGGGAAATTCTTTAACTCTCTAATCACTTGCATAGATCTCCTCAAGTTCCTTGAGAGAAAGCCGGCCCTTGATTATGCCTTTTGTCTCCTCGGTATGATTTATACTTAGTGGTGAGATAACAATTCCTTCTTTTGAAACCTTTATTTCCACCTTATCCCCAGGGGAGAGGCCGGTCTTTTTCCTCACCTCTTTTGGAATGACGATTAAACCCTTTTTTAAAACCCTTCCAAACATTTCCCCCTCATATTTTTGTTGAACTTTTATTTTGGTTTAACCATTCCTTAAATAACACAGAAGAAGAATGATGTCAAGAGCACCAAGAGTTTGCTTCCGCCCTTGCCTATAAGTGATTAATGTGATATTTTGAACTCAAATTATGCCCAATTTATCGTGAAAATACTTCCCGGTAAATTGGGCCATAGAGGAATTTTGGCTCTTAAGATATTTCAACCTTACGTCAGGAGGCTTTAGCACCCTGAAACCCCCAAAAAGGTATCTTATCTTTGGGGGGAGTAACCTCCGCAAGGTTGAGTTCGAACAAAGGAGAATAGTATTTTTACCTAAACGGGATAATAGGAGAAAACCCTCATGAGGGTTTAGGAGACGACGATGTTGGGCAGAAGGGTGCTGGTCATAGATGATGAGGAGAACCTGCGCCATTTCTTAAAGATGATCCTCGAAGAAGAGGGGTACGAAGTAGAGACCGCCAAAGACGGGATGGAGGCGCTGGAAAAGATGGAGGAAAAGGTATGGGATATCATCTTATGCGATATTAGAATGCCTAAAATGGATGGTATGGCCTTCCTTCAGGAGGTAAAGGCAAGGAGGATGGAGGGGACCGTCATCATGATGTCTGCCTATGGTACCGTAGATACGGCGGTAGAGGCGATGAAAATCGGGGCCTATGACTATGTCTCTAAGCCCTTTAATGCCGACGAGATCATCCTCACCCTCAAGAAGGCAGAAGAGAGGGAGAGGTTGCGTGAGGAAAATATAAGGCTCAGGGAGGAGGTACAAAGAGATTATGGCCTGGAGAACATCGTTGCCAAGAGCGAGAAAATGGCCAAGATCTTCGATCTCATCAAAAAGGTGGCCAGATATAAGTCGTCTGTCTTGATCATCGGCGAGAGTGGGACTGGAAAGGAGCTGGTGGCCAAGGCCATTCATTATAACAGCGATCGAAAGGAAAAAGCTTTAATTTCAGTTAATTGCGGGGCAATACCTGAGAATTTACTCGAAAGTGAGCTTTTTGGTCATGTCAAAGGGGCCTTTACTGATGCCGTCAGATTGAAAAAGGGCCTCTTTGAGATGGCCCACAAGGGGACGATGTTTCTGGATGAGGTGGGGGAGCTTCCCCAAAGTCTACAGGTGAAACTGCTTCGTGTGCTCCAAGACGGAGAGATAAGAAGGGTAGGGGATACGGCATCTGCAAAAGTGGATGTCCGCATCATTGCTGCCACGGCCAAAGACCTCGCCAAAGAGGTAAAAGAAGGTAGATTCAGGGAGGACCTCTATTATCGCCTCAGCGTCCTACCAATTCCTCTCCCACCCCTCCGGGACAGAAGGGAGGATATACCCCTCTTGGTCGACCATTTTATCGATCTGTATAACCGAAAACTGGGGTTAAAGATAAACGGGGTGTCCAGGGAGGTGATGGAGAGGTTTCTCCAATACCCCTGGCCAGGCAATGTGCGGGAGTTGGAGAACACCATCGAAAGGGCCATGGTCTTGGCTGAGGGGAAGATCCTGGGGGCCGGTCTTCTACCTCCATACATACGGGAGATGACAGAGGAGGAAATGGTCTCCAGCAAAGAGGTCTTGTCCATCAAGGAGAACGCCCGAAGAATGGAGAAGAGGCTGATAAAGGAGGCCCTCGAGGCAACAAAGGGGAACAGGGTACGGGCTGCAAGGATGTTGGAAATCAGCCGTATGTCCCTTTTGCATAAGATGAAGGAATACGGCCTGGAGGACTATGGGAAAGAAGGGGAAATGTAAAATTAGTTTACAGTACTGCGCAAATATTTTGCAAAAATCGCCTTCAAAGAATTATTGGATGACGAAAAAGCCAATTATTTTCACAAATTACAATATGATAAACTTTGGCACAGAATTTGTTTATTAAGAGAGGAGTGTACGGGATGACAAAGGGGATCACTCTTATAGAGTTGATGGTGGTGGTGGCCATAATTGCCATCGCGGCTCTTTTTATGGCCCCAGCCATAGGGGAATGGGCGGACAACTACAGGATAAGGCAAGCAGCAAGAGAAATGGTGTCAGATTTTCAATTCGCCAAATTGAAAGCGATTAACAGGGGTAAGTATTGCACGGTAACGTTTAACATAAGTATAAGCGGTAAAAATTATGACTACATCGTGTTTCCTGACGATGATAATGACCTTGAGTTGGATTTAGGTACAAGTGAGGAGACTAACATTTATAAAAAAGTGATATGGAGCAACGAATACCGCAATATAGGTTTTGACACTGCTAAAGGCGGAGGTGATGGAATAACGTTCACAAATAATGATAATGGAGAGCCGTCAGTCGCCTTTAATGCCAGGGGCTTACCGAAAAATAATTCTGGGGGATTCGGCGCTGGTACGGTTTTTTTGATACACACGAAAAACAACAAAGGCCGACAAGTCGTTGTATCGTCTGCAGGAAGGATAAGGATAGATGAGTATTAAAACACGTATGACAAGCATTGTAAAAACACGATCGGGCTTCACGTTATTGGAGGTGATGGTCGCTGTGGTGATCTTATCCATCGGGCTCTTGGGGCTGGCCGGGTTGCAGATCGTCTCCACCAGGGGTAACTCCTTCAGCAACCAGATGACCATTGGGATCACCCTTGCGCAGGACCAGTTAGAGGAGCTTCGAAACCTCGCCTATGACGATCCCCTGCTTAGCGGTGGAACCCATCAGGACTCCCAGAACCCCATCAAGGCCCTGGGTGATATGGGTTTTAACAGGAGCTGGACAGTCAACGTAGATGCCACAAATAACTTAAAGACCATTATCGTGAA
>JAFDHG010000052.1 GCA_019308925.1 Deltaproteobacteria bacterium | reverse complement strand
TGGAAAGTTTTTTACATTTGATTGGAAGATTTTTTCAAATCCTTAATATAGAGGAGGGACGGGATCTCGATTGAGGATGGTAATTTTATTGGTTTTTTTGGATTTTCAAAGGTGGTATCATTTTTGCTTGCTGAGAGACAAGACACAAGACAAAAGAAGGAGGATATGATGAAGGGGAAGGGAGGCGGATAGTGTTTCAAGCTATCATCTGGCATGCAAGAAGATATGTTTTTTTACTACCTCCAAAAATATCTTGACATGGGAGAGGATTGGATATAATGATAAACAGGGAGAGGAGGTGAAGTTAGGCATTTAGTCATTATCTTAACAAAAGGAGGATACCATGAAAAGGAGGGGAAAATTACTTATCGGGGGGGTCGTTATCTGCCTTATCTTGGGTTTGGTAGCCCTGCCCCTTATGGGAGTGGGGTGCAAGAAGGTGGAGAAAGCCATCGTGATCGGTTGTCCCCTCTCCACAGCCTTCCTTTATGGCTGGGATGCGGAGAAGGCAATCACACTAGCGGTAGAGGAGATCAATGCCGCTGGGGGGGTTAAGGTCGGCAAGAAGAAGCTCCCCTTTAAAGTAGAGGTCATGGATACCCGTGATCTCGAGCCTGGGGTACCGGTAAGCGAGGCCCTATTGGTGGTGGAAAAACTCATCTTGGAGAAGAAGGCAGACTTTATTATGGGTGGTCCTGTTCGCTCCGAGGCGGCACTGGCGGCCATGGACCTATTATCCAAACACAAAAAGGTCTCTATTCTGACCACCGGTGCCTTAACACCCAAATACCATGCACGTGTTGCCGAGGAATATGACAAATTCAAGTATTGTTTTCGTATTTCAGGCGAGGCCAAGTGGATGGTAGGTGGAGAGATTATCCCCTGCCTGCTGAAAATCGGGGAAAAGCATGACCTAAACAGTCTGTTCATCATGGTTCAGGACGTGGCCCATGCCCGGGCCGGTGGCGGTATAATTGCCAAGATTATGGCAAAAAAGGGGTGGAATGTTATAGGAAAGCCGGAGATATATCCAACGGGTACAACCGATTTTTCTATGGGCCTGTTAAAGGCAAGAGATGAGAAGGCCCAGGTAATTCTCATCTGGATGGATATGCCGGAGACCTCTATCCTCCTCAAGCAGTGGTACGATATGAAGGTGCCGGCCCTGCCCTTTGGCTCCATCATCGCAGCAGCCGAACAGCCTGGTTTCTGGAAGGCGACCGAAGGGAAGGGTGAGTACTGCTTGGCCAATGTGGTGAATGCCGGCAATGCCCCTTGCGAGGCCACACCTTGGACCATGAAATTCTTCGAGGCATACAAGGAAAGGTGGGGGATAGAACCCGAGGGTTATGGGACTTCCTCCAGTTATATGGCACCCTATGTGTTGAAAGATGCCATCGAACGTGCCGGTTCCCTGGACTCTGATAAGGTTGTAGCTGCCCTGGAAAAGACGGACCTCATGGGGGTGTATGGCCGTATCAGGTTTGACCCCAAGAGCCACCAGGTCATTCCCTCCATTGATCCAGAGAAAGGTGCGGTAGGGACTATCTTTCAATGGCAGGCGGGCAAGAGGGTGGTGGTCTTCCCGCCCAAGATAGCCGCTGGTGAGATCAAACTCCCGCCTTGGATGAAGTAAAATATAAAGGGGCCCCATATGGGGCCCCTTTGCCCTCCTTGGGTTGGGAAGATGGATCTAGCCATTTATGGATTGATAAACAGTCTACAGTTAGCTTTAATAGCTATCGGCTTTGCCTTGGTTTACGGGGTCAGCCGGTTGCCCAACTTTGCCCACGGCGCACTATATATCTTGACCGGATTCGCAGCCTGGTCTTTTCTTAGCGGGATGGGTATACCCTATTTGCCGGCTATTATCCTATCTTTAGCCATCACCGCAGGGATTGGTGCTGCTATATATCAGGTTGTCCTCATCCGTGTAAGAGGCATGCCGGTATCGGAAATTATAGCCACTTATGCTATCGGCTTAGCTGCATTAGAATTTTTACGCTGGGCTGGATTTAGAGGCATGACCTATACCCTTCCGGCATTTATTGAGGGTTCTGTGACTATAGCAGGTGTTCCGGTTGATTTGCAGCGGATTTGCATTATAGGTATAGGAGCGGGGCTGGTATTAATACTAACGCTTTTTACTCACCATACCAGAGTTGGATTAGCTTTAAGAGCCATAGCCCAGGATGAGCGTGCCGCTTTGATGTTGGGCATAGATTCAGACTTTACAGCGACTATAGCCATGGCTCTCGGCTCCGCCCTTGCTGGCCTTGCTGCCCTGGTTATACTTCCCTTAGGCAATATAACGGTGAAAGCGGGATATGATGTTCTAATTTTCGCTATAGCTGTGTGTGTCTGTGGCGGACTTGGTAGCTGGGTAGGTGCAGTGCTCGCCGCCTTCATAATTGGCTATGCTCAAATAATCACCGTGAGTTATATCGCACCTCATTTTCACCTAGTTGTGGCCTTACTGGCCATTATCTTCATCCTTATATTTAAGCCTTCGGGGCTTTTCGCAAGGCAAAAGGAACTTGAGGAGAGGGTTTAAGGTTGGCTGAAGAGGGACCTAGACGCAGAGAGAGGCTGGCCCGAGGCGTAAAGGTGCGCTCGGACACAATATATGCCGTTTCCTCATGGAAGGAGATGATGTTTTTACTGGGGCCAAGGTTGGCCTTAATTTTTGGTTTGCTCATCCTTCCCATAGCCCTGTCGGGATATTGGCAGAGCGTTGTATGTATTACCGGTGTGTATGCATTGCTCACCTTGGGCTTTGATTTCTTAGCTAATTTCCTTGGGCTAGTTTGCTTAGGTGGGGCTCTGTTCACCGGGGTTGGTGGATATATATCTGGGATCCTGAACTCATATTATGGCGTACCAATACCAGTGAGCATGCTTATTGCGACAGTAGGTGGAGCACTTATCTGTACGATTCTCATTTTACCTTGCCTGCCACTCAGAGGTGTTTACTTTGCCATAGTGACCTTTATCTATCCATTGGCGGCGGAGAGACTCATTGCCTCATTCGATATCTGGGGTGGTACCGATGGCATAGTTGGACTAAGCATGCTTCCAAATATATGGTTTAACCAATATCTTATTTTAGGGGTAGCTCTTGGTTGTTGTTTTGGACTGAGGAGGCTAGTTAATGAAGATATTGGGCTGGTATTTCGTGGAGTGAAGGATAATGATCAGGCGATTAGGGCTTCCGGCATGAGTATAACCTGGTATAAGGCTCAGGCTGTATTTATTGCTGCATTGATGGGTTGTTTTGCCGGTGCTTATCTTGCTCACCGTTATGGATGGACTGGCATGTCATTATTCGCTATCGATTTTTCTATCCTTCCCCTTGCTGCCACGGTGGTTGGCGGGGCCGGCACCCTCGCAGGCCCATTATTGGGATCCTTCATCTTAGTTCCCATCTCTGAGGTACTACGTGCCTTTGGTACGCTCAGGATAGTCTTTTATGCCATTGTAATGGTCTTATTTATTGTATTTTGGACTGAGGGATTGCTAAACTACTTTCGCAGAAAATATGAAGAGTTTGAACATTGGGTAAGGGTATAAAGGAGATTTAAGCTATGGGTGAAGATGAAGTCCTTCTTAAAGCCGAAGACCTCAGCAAGTCATTTGGTGGGGTTAAGGCAGTGAATGGGGTGAGTTTTGAGTTACATAAAGGGGAAATTCTCGGCATTATCGGTCCTAATGGCTCAGGGAAGACCACTTTGGTAAACCTCGTTACCGGCTTTGTAAGGAAGGACTCGGGCAAGGTAGTTTACAATGGTAAGGATATCACTAAGTGGTCAGCCCATAAAATCGCCGACGCTGGACTTACAAGGACTTTTCAGATAATGAGGCCATATCCCACTCTGCCGGCATTCAAGAACATTATTCCCCCTTTATATTCCCCGAGGGCCAGGCGAGCCGCTAGGGGGAAGCTTGGAGATAGGGATACAGTAGCCATAGATATTTTAGAGGATGCCGGCTTTGAACGTGATGCTTATGTTCCATATAAACTCGCTGGTGCCCTCCCACTGGGATATCTTAAACGCCTCGAGCTCTGTAGGTGCCTTGCTTTAAGCCCTGAGGTGGTCATCTGTGATGAGATCTTCTCCGGTTTGAGCATGGCTGAGATAGCAACCATGATCCCTATTGTGGAGAGGCTGCAGATGGATGGCATGGCCTTAATAATGATCGAGCATCGGCTAAGGGAACTTTTCAGGGTAACGGATAGAGTGATGGTAATGAATTTTGGAGAGAAGATCGCCGAAGGTATTCCTGAGGAGGTCATGAAGAATAAGAGGGTTAGGAAGGCTTATCTTGGTGAGGAGGTATAGTATAGAATCATGCGGGAAGACAAAGTTCTACTCGAAATTGAGGGCCTCTCGTTATTTTATGAAAACGCTATAGCCATAAATAACATCAGCTTAAAATGCCACGAAGGACAAATTACAGGGCTCTTTGGATCAAACAGCGCCGGCAAATCCTCGCTGATGTATACCATTTCAGGAATAATAGTGGATATGAAGAAGAAGGAGGATATGAGGGGTGGAGAGAGGATTACCTGGTTTGGGAAAATGAAATACAACGGAGAGGATATCCTAGACCTTAAGCCGAGCGAAAGGGCTAAGGAGGGGATTATACTTTGTCCTGAGAGACGTCGCATCTTCCCCGAAAGCAGCGCATTGGAAAACTTGAAGATAGGGGGTTATTTAGCTACCAAAAAACAGGCGAAGGGGACCCTTGACTATGTATTTAGCATCTTTCCAGCCTTAAAAGATAAACATATCCTGAAAAGGGATGGTGGTTTCCTGAGTGGCGGCGAGCAACAAATGCTTGCCATTGGAAGGGCCCTAATGGCTCAGCCCAAGTTATTACTGTTGGATGAGCCTCTGCTTGGGCTAAGCCCAGCTATAGAGGCAGCGCTTGCTCGAGCAGTTAAAGATATAAACAAACAAACCGGGATTACGATATTAATAGCGGAGCAATATGCCAGGCCAATCCTTCCGATAATAGATTATGGTTATGTACTGGAAAACGGGAGCTTGGTTGCAGAAGGAACTGCTCAGGAGCTCATGGACAATCCAGATGTGATGGGGGCTTACTTCGGCGGAATGTAGATTTCAGACTAGGTGGGGTTATGAAAGGTGTACAGTCGATAGATGAAGAAGTGATCACCGGGTTTGAAAGAATAGCAGCAAATTATCCTGATAAGACAGCGATAGTTTATTTAGGGGAGAAATTTTCTTACGCCGAGCTTAGGGAGCTAATTTATAGATTTGCTACTGCATTATATGAATTGGGCGTCAGGGATAACGATAAGGTGATGATTTACATCCCGAATTGCCCCCAATGGGTTATTGCCTATTTTGCAATTCAAAAAGTTGGTGCTGTGACAGTAAATACCTCGCCTATTTACACCCCTTACGAAATTTCATATCAGCTTAATGATTCTGGAGCTGAGACTATAATTTGTCAGGATACGAATTTCGGATATGTGAGGGAAGTTTTCCCAAAAACCCCCTTGGAGAGAGCTATCGTTACCAACCTTGTTGATTTATTACCCTGGCATAAGCGATGGGTTGGTAGGCTTTTTGATAGGATTCCTCACGGAACCGTTGAACGAGCTGAGGAGGTATATCCCTTTAGAGATTTAATACATAAATATCCCCCTAGGCCGCCGAAGGTAGATATAAATACAAGAGAGCACCTCGCCTATATACTATATACCGGTGGGACAACTGGACTTCCTAAAGGTGTGCCGGGGACCCATAGCGGTATGGTATCTTATATTAAGGACTATTATGATGTAATTGAGGGCCATGTCTCAGAAGGGGATGACATATTTGTGTTGGTAAATCCACTCTTCCACATAATGTCAAAAGGGATGTTTATGGGGGTAGCCTTAACTTTAGGTAACCCTACTATACTCATGCCCACACCTCATGTGGATGCCCTTTTGGATGCTATACAAAGGTATAAGGCAACTATATTACTTGGCGTTCCCACCCTTTATCGGATGATTCTAGAAAACGATAGGCTAGACCTATATAACTTATCTTCATTGAAATATTGTTGGAGTGGGGGTGATGTCCTCCCAGACGAGGTTTTCAACCGGTTTAGGAAGTTTACTAAGTACCCGCTATACCAAGTATATGGTTCAACGGAAGTTGGCCACCTCACCTTGAGTTCTATGGAAAAAGAACCTACAGCAAAGAACTTAGGCAAGCCTTTCCCCTCCAGAAAGGTTAAGGTTGTAGATCCAGAAACTTTGGAACCGGTGCCTCAAGGCGAAATCGGTGAGCTGCTGGTAACATCTCCATTCATAATGGATTACCTATATAAGCCGGAGGAAACAGCTAGATCATTTGTAGAAATGGATGGCGAGAAGTGGTACCGGATGGGAGACCAAGTTAGAATGAATGAGGAAGGGGAGCTATTTTACGTAGATAGGAATGCAGACGTTATAAAGTATAAGGCGTATAGGGTTTCTGCCTCCGAGATTGAAGCGGTATTACAAAGTCATGAAGCGGTTATAGACTCGTGCGCTGTAGGTGTGCCGGACCCCAGGGTAGGTGAGCGCATCAAGGCAATGGTGGTGCTTAAGGAGGATGCTAGGGGGGTAGGTGCATCTGAACTTATTAAATGGTGTGGGGAGAGGCTTGCCCCCTATAAGATCCCGCAATATATAGAATTCAGGGATATGTTACCGAAATCCAAGGTGGGAAAGCTCTTGCGGCGCGAAATAAGAGAGGAAGAACGCAGGAGAATGGAAAAGGAGAAAAAATAGAAGGTCTTCATTATACTTCCGTCAATTCTTCTTCTGCAGTGGTTAGCTTTTTAACCCCTTTCTCACCCACTACAAATGTATTCTCTATTCCCACAGCCCCCTCTGTGGGAAAGACCATCTTTGGTTCCAAGGCAAAGGTCATCCCCTCCTCTAAAGGGTAGTCATGACCCTGGGCGATAAAGGGGTATTCATCGATCTCCAGACCTATGCCGTGGCCGATGAAGCGGGTCTTGTGATCTGAGGGACCCATGAAGTGTTCCTCATATCCTAATCTCTTAGCCATTTTCCATCCCCTTTGGAAGAGCTCGCGGCAGGAGATCCCTGACCTGGCCGAGGCTACCACCTCTGCCTCTATCTGGCGTGTAGCGAGGTAGGCATCTTTGAACCTCTTCTGGAGTTTCCCCAAGCAGAACATCCTGGTCTCATCCACTTGATAACCACGGTAACAGACCCCGAAGTCGATGAGAATGGGTTCATTGGCCCTGATCGGTTTTAGACTTGCCCCCACCGGAAAGGCAGGGGAGAGGCCCACCCCCCCCATGGGTGCATCGATATAGCTCAACACCCCTCCTGTGTAACCACTCAGGACATGCCAGGAAAAGGCCTCGTAGTTGAAGGCCCTCATCCGGAGATAGTTTTGATGCCCATGGCACATGGCCACCTCTTCCATGATCCCGGCTAGCTCTATTTCCGTCATCCCTTCCTTAAGCACCCTAGGCACCTTAGCGTAGACGATCTCTCCTATCTCTCCTGCCTTTTTCATCAGGTTGATCTCATAGGGCGATTTTATCTTTCTGATGCCCATGATCAAGGGTGATGAATCGACGATCTCAACCCCGGCAAATAGCTCTTGCAGGCGCAGATAGTCCTTAGCTGGAAGGACATCGAGTTCTATCCCGATCCTTTTTGGGATTGAACCATGTAAGTCCTCTATTAGGGAGGGGATCTCCCTCCAGGAATTGAGGGGGACTACGTTGTCCACCGCTGTCTCCTTTTGGGCCCGTTCCATATGTTTTTTGACCATCAAGATCTCCTTCCCTTCCACGGGGACGAAAAACAAGGCATTTTGCATGGTGCCGGAGAAATAGAAGATGTCCACATTTTGTACAATAAGGGCTGTCTCCCATCTCCTCTTCTTCAACCTTTCCCTCAGTTTTTTTAGCCTTTCCTCTATTTCCTCTTTGGGAGTATAATCTTGTTTCACGGCCTCTGCCCACCTTTGAATTTTTTGAGGATAAGACCATACCCCTCTCGCCCCTTCGTGTCAAATCTTTTCCTGGGAGATGGGAGTTGACCTATATTTTAGGAATTGACGCTTAATTGTTGACAAAAAAGGGGTGTAATGATAATTTATAACAAAATTTTCTTATCATGCGCTGAGAAAGAGCACTGTTATTCAAAGCAAGTAAGATCCCATTATGAGGAGGAGATCTTGGAACCCATAGAGGAGCAGGATTTTCAAGCCTTAAGGTCTTTGGATTTCCCTGCCACGAAGTTCTTTATGCACCTTTCCAATGGCACAAAGTTCTTCCGCAACAAGGAGTTTGAGAAGGCCATCAGTGAGTGGGAGGGAGCCGCCAAACTGCGGCCTGAATCTGTAACCATCAGGAGGATACCTGGCAGTGTGCTCTTTCGGAGCAGTCTAGACGATGTACCATTGGTGGGCCTATTGTATGCCGTATCCTCCAACGTCCAAACAGGGGTGGCCATCATCCGCAGTGAATATGCCTTTAAGGAGATCTTTTTCAAAGAAGGGTGGGTTGTCTTCGCCCGCACTACCAAGTCCGAGGAGAGGATAGGAAACTTTTTGACCAAGAGAGGTCTTGTTTCCCCATCTAATTTGGAGAAAATGGCCACCAAGGCCAAAAAGGATGAGGTGAAGCTGGGCAGATTCTTGGTGATGAAGGGATTGCTCTCGGAGAAAGAGCTCCATGAGTTGTTGGATTTTCAGATAAAGGAGATCCTCTGCGACCTCTTTTCCTGGAAAGAAGGGGAGTTTTATTTTGCTGAAAAGGAGGTAGAGGAAGAGGATGTGGTGGTAAGTTACACCCCCCTGGACTTGGCCCTGCTGGCCGCCAGGAGGGCGCTGGATTTTTCCACCTTTAGGAAGATGATCCCCCATAACAAGGTGATCTTCCGAATCCCCCCTTACATCGAGAGGAACAAGGCAGAGGCCATGGAGAAATTGGATGCCAATGAGAAGTTCATCTTTTCCTTGATTGATGGGAGCAGAAACATCGACCAACTGATTAAATTTAGCGGAAATGACGAGATATCCACCATAAATATCCTCTATCGTCTGGTGTTAATAGGTTTAATCAAGAAATCAAAGGATATCGGAACCTATGAGGACATAGAGTTTAGGGAACTCTCCAGGTTTTTGCGGACCTTTTTGGAGGTTTTTCGTCTGGTGACAGACAACTTGAACAAGGAGTTGGGGGTGAAGTCCAAGGATGTCTTGGACAAGGCCAGGAAGGGATTGGGAGAGGACTACCGCAAGATATTTCATGGGGTACCTATAGATAGGGATGTCCCCCTGGATGCGAACAAGATTCTAAAAAATATCTCTCTTTATTACCCAAATCCTTCTGATAGGTTGATCTTCATCGATGGTTTTTATGAATTTATAAACAATATGCTACATGAAATGAGCCGAATATTGGGAATGACGCTGACGAAGAGGGTGGTTTCAGACATCGAGAAAGTCAGGCTGGACATCTTCAGGTTTTACACCGATTCTCCTGTTAAGAGGAAGGTGTTGGAGGCCTTGAACAAGATTGTAGCCCAGTTTCCCAGGTGAGGATATAAAAAGATCTGAAAGGGGATTGGCCTATGAAGATTCCCATTGACATGATGGGTTTGGTCCTTTTGCTTGCTTTGATGCTGGCTATCTATTTGATCATCATCATCGTCTTTTTATATGCGCGGCGCAAATATAAGGGTGGATTAATTGAGACGGTGATAAATCTGATCATCTGCACTGTGGGCTTCCTCCTGGTGGCCGACCTTTCGTTAGCCTTAATCTATAATTATGGTATTAGGATAGGTTTAACCACCCATGTGGTGTTTAAGATCATTGCCATGTTATTCCTCTCCGTAGGGGGGATGAAGTTTTTTGTAAAATGAGACTTGGTTCCTTTTTGGAGAAGGGTCTGAAATCCTTTTTCCGTGGCATTTTCAAGGTAAAATCATGTTGATTTTTACCCCCCTCTCCCTTAATATACCAAAGGAAAAAGGGGTATACCGTTGGAGGGATGGATCAGTTGGGTTATCTCATGGGCCTATACCCCTTATGGGGTATTGGCCCTTTTCCTTAATGCCTTTGCCGAGTCATCTTTCTTCCCTATCCCCCCGGACTTATTGCTTATTGCCCTCTCCTTAATTCGCCCCCAATGGGCCCTTGGCTATGCGACTATATGTAGTGTTGGATCGGTCTTGGGTGGGGTTTTAGGCTATTTTCTGGGGCTCAAGGGGGGAAGGCCCCTGTTGCAGCGTGTCATCTCCGAGGAACGGATCCGTTGGGTTGAGCGCTATTATCAGAAATATGACGTGTGGGCTGTGGGTATTGCTGGATTTACCCCCATACCCTATAAGGTGTTTACCATTTCGGCAGGTGTATTCGTCCTCGATCTCAAACGGTTCATCTTTATCTCTCTTGTGAGCAGGAGCGCTCGTTTTTTTGCGGTGGGGCTGATGATCTTCCTCTTCGGGGAGACCGTGAAGTCTTATCTGACCGAATACATAGATATCTTCAGCATTGCCTTTGTGGTTTTATTGGTCCTGGGCTTTTTAGCCATCCGATTCTTTTCTAAAAGAATGGGACAGCGGAGGATACAATGAACCCCAAGATATTCCGTGAATACGACATCAGAGGAGTGGTGGGTGAGGACCTCACCGAGGAGACCGTCCAGGAGTTGGGAAGGGGGTGTGGTAGCTATTTCGTCCATCATGGGGTCAAACGGATCACGTTGGGCAGGGATTGTCGCCTCAGCTCCGACCTCTTCCTCGATTCCCTCCTGAAGGGGCTTTTGGCCAGTGGGATGGAGGTCACCGATGTAGGGATCTGCCCCACGCCTTTGCTGTACTTTTCCATCGTTCACCTGGGGCAGGAGGGGGGGGTGATGATCACCGGAAGTCACAACCCTCCGGAGTTCAACGGCTTTAAGATCTGTGTGGGGAAAGACCCTATCTACGGAGAAGAACTGCAGAGGGTGCGGGAGATCATCGAGAAAAGGGATTATATCCAGGGAAAGGGGAACCTATCCACCTACGACATCATTAAGGACTATCACCACCATATCCTGGCGAACATCAAGGTGGGGCGAGAGGTCAAGGTGGTGGTCGATGCCGGCAACGGGACGGGAGGCGCCGTGGCCGTGCCCATCATGCGCAACCTGGGGTGTCAAGTGGAGGCCATTTACTGTGAGATGGATGGCCGTTTTCCCCACCACCACCCGGACCCCACTGTGGAGGAGTACCTTACGGACCTCATTACCAAGGTGAAGGATACAGGGGCTGATCTAGGGATAGGCTATGATGGGGACGCCGATCGGATAGGTGTTATAGATGAAGGGGGGAAGATCATCTGGGGGGACAAGTTGATGATCATCTTTGCCCGGGACATCATTCAGGACAGGGGGGGCGGGACCTTCATCGCTGAGGCAAAGTGTTCCCAGACCCTCTATGATGAGATCACCAGGCTTGGGGGACAGGCTATTATGTGGAAGACGGGGCACTCCCTCATTAAAGACAAGATGAAGAGGGAGGGGGCTGTGTTGGCAGGGGAGATGAGCGGACATATGTTCTTCGCCGATCGCTACTTCGGCTTTGACGATGCCATCTATGCCTCCTGCCGTCTCTTGGAGATTCTGGGTAAGACCGACAAGAAGATCTCGGAACTTTTAGAGGGGATCCCCCAGACCTATGTCACCCCGGAGATCAGGGTAGATTGCCCCGATGATGTCAAGTTCCGGATAGTGGAGAGGGCCAAGGAGGACTTCCGTCAAAAGTATTCAATCATCGACGTAGATGGTGTAAGGATCAAGTTCCCCGATGGCTGGGGGCTGCTGCGGGCCTCCAACACCCAGCCAGCCCTGGTCCTCAGGTTTGAGGCCTTTTCCAGGGAGAGGCTGGAGGAGATAAAAGGGATGGTGGAGACGAAGGTGAAAGAATTGATGGGGGAGGTTCGATGAGAGAGGTTAGGTCTATAGAGGCAAAATGAGGTCTTTAGGAGCCCATATGTCCATCGCCGGTGGGGTCTATAAGGCCCTGTGGAGGGGGAAGGAGATAGGGTGCGATACTATCCAGATCTTTACCAAAAATGCCAACCAGTGGCAGGCCAAACCTTTTATCCCAGAGGATATAGAGGCCTTCCACAAGGCTCGGGGAGAGACAGGGATATGGCCTATAGTGGCCCACGACAGCTACCTGATCAACCTCGCCTCCCCCGATAAGGGGCTCTATGAGCGGTCCCTCGAGGCCCTCTGGGAGGAGTTGCAGCGGGCCCAGGCCCTGGGACTTCCCTATCTGGTGATGCACCCTGGGTCCCATATGGGAGAAGGGGAGGAAGGGGGGTTTTACCAGATAGCCCGGGGGATAAACCTCCTACATCAGAGGGGGATGGATGTGATGGTCTTGCTGGAGACCACGGCGGGGCAAGGGTCCAATCTGGGCTATCGCTTTGAGCACTTCGCCAAGATTATCGAGATGATCGAGGAGGATAAAAAGGTAGGGGTCTGCTTTGATACCTGCCATGTCTTCGCCGCCGGTTATGATATCAGCACCCCGGAGGGGTATGAAGCCACTTTTGAGGAATTTAATCGGATCATCGGCCTGGACCGTCTGAAGGTTGTCCACCTCAATGACTCCAAGGCCGCATCCGGCACCAGGATAGATCGCCATGAACATATAGGCCAGGGGCATCTGGGGTTAGGGCCCTTTCGCCGCCTCCTGCAGGACCCCCATTTGGCGACCCTCCCCTTTATCCTGGAGACCCCAAAGGGGAAAGACCCCCAAGGGGAGGATTGGGATGCAGTAAACCTGAGGGTCTTGAAAGAGTTGCTCTAGGTCATGGAAGATAAGATCGTTTCAAAAAGATTGCATCATATCATTGAAGGGCAGATCAAGGAAAAAGGGGGAATTGGAGGCCATGGCCGAACGACTTACTGTGAAAAACCTCATCCTCCCCAGTGGAATGGGGAATACCTTCAAGGTCTTGATCCAGCATAAGGGGATGGAAAAAGCACAATTGGATGGATTGAGAAGACCTTTAACGTGAGAAAAACTCCAAGGGCAAAACATCAAAAGAAATGTGGCTCCTCTCCCATTTAGTTGTTGGAACTGAAAGGATTCAAGGGGTTAACCTTCAATCAGGGTTCAAGGATTCGAGGATTCAAGGGTTCAAGGGATTTGTATTTCACTAGAATCCTAGGCCCCTAGATCCCTGGAACCCCATGAAATGAATCTTTGGCCCTTTTTAGCAACTTTTTAGGATAAGGAACAGAAATGTTTTTATAGACGGAGATGAGACTATAGGACCTTGAAGGTTTAAAGGAGGTGAGCAATGATCAGCGAGGAAATCATCCGCTCTTTGACAGTGAAGACCCCCTCCAAGATTATTCTGTTGGTCTTGGATGGTGTCGGGGGGCTACCCGTTAATGGCAGGACTGAGTTGGAGACGGCCCATACCCCTCATCTGGATGAGCTGGCCTCCCGCTCCATCTGTGGGGTGACCGATCCTGTTTCCCCAGGGATCACCCCTGGAAGCGGACCAGGGCATCTGGGGATGTTCGGCTACGACCCCTTGAGATATGAGATCGGCAGAGGGGTTTTGGAGGCCCTGGGGATTGGGATGGAACTGGGAAGGGATGATGTGGTGGCCAGGGGGAACTTTGCCACCATGGACCAGCAAAGGATCATCATCGACCGCAGGGCCGGTCGCATCCCTACGCAGAGGAACATAGAGCTATGTCGTCTCCTGCAAGAGGATATCAAAGAGATAGAAGGGACGCGAGTGGAGATCAGGAACGGGAAGGAGCACCGCTTTGTCCTGCGGTTTTCTGGTGAGGGGTTGGATGGTCGTCTGGAGGATACCGATCCCCAAAGGGAGGGGAACCCCCCTAGGCCCCCCACTCCCTTGGCCCCGGAGGCGGAGAGGACCGCGCGAATAGTAGGTCTCTTTCTCGATAGGGCCAATCAAATATTAAAAGACCATCACCCAGCCAATACCATTCTCCTGAGGGGGATCTCCCAGATCCCCGACGTCCCCAGTATGTCTGAGCTATTCAAATTGACCCCTGCCTGCATTGCCACCTATCCCATGTACAAGGGGCTGGCCCGGCTGGTGGGGATGGAGATCCTGGAGACAGGCGAAAACATCGCTGATGAGTTTAGTACCTTAAGGGAGAGCTACGAACGATTCGACTTCTTCTACCTCCACATCAAAAAGACCGATAGTTACGGTGAAGATGGCAATTTTCAGCAGAAGGTTGAGGTCATCGAAGAGGTGGATCGGCATATCCCGGTGCTGCTGAGACTGGGGCCAGATGTCATCGCCGTGACCGGAGATCACTCCACCCCTTCATTGCTAAAGGGACACAGCTGGCATCCCAATCCCTTTATCCTCTGCTCTAAATATGAGAGGGTCGACGACGTGGGGGAATTCAGCGAGGCAGTGTGTGCCAAGGGCGGTCTGGGGAGGTTTTTGGCGGTAGACGAGATGCCCCTGATGCTCGCCTCGGCCCTGAAGCTGAAAAAATTCGGGGCATAAAGGGGGCCAGGTCAAAAAGGGACTTACGAGGCTAGAGAAAAAGTTGTTTTGGATTAGTTAAAAGATGTACTTTAAGAGTTACTTTTATTGAGGAATGATAAATGAAGAGGAAAAGCCGAGAGGGCGAACGCCGTACATTTAAGAGATTGGAGGTCCCTATTCCATTAAGTATGAAGCTGTTGGGGATGTTTGGTACTCCCTCACCCATCAATGCGGAAGCTAGAAATGTCTCTCTCGATGGCCTATCAACAGAGCTAAAGGTAATCTTAAAAGATGGGAGGCTCTTGATTCAGGAAGGAGAAGAACCCATAAAGCTGATTCCTTACCTAGTACTGAATGAAAAGATGGTGGAATTGGATATAAAGACACCTCCACAAGGCGAAACGATCAGAGCGATAGGAAGGGTTATATGGTATGACTTTGGCTCAAGGGAGTCGTTATATTATTTTAAGGCAGGGATCTTCTTAGAAAAAATGGAAATGAAAGATAGAAAAAAGTGGGAAGAATTCGTGAGAAATATAGCTTAACTACGAGATGAAACCTTGAGTTAAAAGAACTAAAAATTTTTACAATTGAGAAAGGGAGGACCTGCGGTTTCGCCTCCCCTTTTTCATCTTCTTGACTGCTTTTATCCAGGCAGATTATATTACAGGCAAGCGGAAAATTAAAAAAACCTCTTTGAGACCTGATTATGGACAGAAAAGAGAGGATAGAGGAAGAATTTGAGCTAGGGGAAGAGGGGGAGGCCGTCCAGGAGTACGAGGCCCTCACGGACAACTTCCTCTATATTACTGCCTTGCTCATCGCCGATGAGGTGGCCCAGCTGGTAGAAGGGCGCGCTGGGGTTGCCCTCGATCTGGGGGCCGGCCCGGGGAGCCTGGTCAGAGAGATGGCCACCCGCTTGCCCCAATTTTTGGTGATAGGGCTGGATATCTCCCTACCCATGGCCCAACGAGGCAGGGAGAGGGTCAGGGCCGAAGGGGTGCAGAATGTGGCCTTTGTGGTGGCCGATGTCCATCGACTTCCTTTTAAATCCAAGTCCCTAGAAGTTATTGTCAGCCACGGCTCGATGCACCACTGGCGCAGGGTAGATATCGCCCTGGCAGAGATCAAGCAGGTCCTCGCCGAAAAGGGGTTCATCTACATAAGCGATCTGAGACGGGATGCCCATGACGCAGTGGTCCAGAAAATCGCCGCTCTATTAAATGAGAGACAGGCCCGGGCCTTTTTAAATTCAGTGCGGGCGGCCTATACCATCGAGGAGCTTTCCTCATTGGTGAGTGAAGCCGGCCTAGTTCATATACGGGTGGAGCCGGAGGATTTCTCCCGCAGGACCGTCATGCAGAACATGAGGGAATTGAGGAAGTCCCCCATGAGGGGGATGCGTCAGGCCGCCATCAACCTACGGTTGGTTGGGGGAGGTAATTAGGGGAGAGGATACTGGAGCCATAGGGCGCATGGATACAGGAAATGATAGGATGAATCCCTCCACCCTCAAGGCACGTATTAGGGAGGAGGTCTGGAAGATGATGAAGGCCGAAGGGCTCTCCCCAGCCCCCCATGGCACCATCCCCACCTTTCCGGGCCAAAATAAGGCGGCCGAGAGGCTGAGGGGCTTGGAGGTGTATAAACGGGCCAGGACCATCATGGTCCCACCTGATCAGGCCCAGCTGCAGGTCCGGGTCAACGCCGTGCTGGATAGTAAGAGGTTGATCATGGCCACCCCTGGCCTAAGGGATGGCTTTTACCTGTTTGATGAAGGATCTGGTAAGGGCAGTACGCAGCTCCGGAGTGCAGAAATTCGGCAAGAGGGTGGCAACTTTTCGCAAGGAGATAGGAGAGGTAGATCTGTTGGTGACCGGGGCTGTGGCTGTGGGGCTCCATGGTGGAAGGATCGGTAAAGGGAGCGGATACTTCGATCTGGAATACATGATCTTGCGGGAGATCGGCTCCGTGAAGGAAAGGACCCCCATCGTCGCCCTGGTGGATGATCTGCAGGTGCGCGAGGAGGTACCAATGGAGGAAAAGGACGTCGCGGTGGATTTCATCGTCACCCCTACCAAGGTCATCAAGATAGAAGCAATTGTCCAACGCCCCTCAAAGATCCTCCAGGACCTTCTGGATGATCAGGGCATCAAAAGGATGCGCCCTTTAAGGGAATTGGGGAAGAGGGATGGGAGGAAGGTTTAAGATTCACGGCTTCATCGGGATCGCCCTCTTTGTCTTGGCCGCCGTGATGATGCGCCAGGGGCAAGAACCCTTTACTAGCTATTTCTATTGCTTCGCTTGGTGGTCCTATATTCTGGTCGCCGACGCCCTAGTTTATTGGATGCAGGGGGAATCCCTCCTTGTCAACAGGACCCGCCCTTTCCTCCTGATGATCCCCTTGTCGATCTTCGTCTGGTGTATCTTCGAGGCCTTTAATTTTCGGCTGGCAAACTGGCACTACGTCAACGTCCCTCATGAAGCCTGGAGGAGGTGGGTCGGATATGCCGTGGCCTATGGGACGGTCCTGCCCGGTCTGTGCGAGACAGCTCACCTCTTGAAGGGGATGGGGATCTTTCGAGGTGTATCATGGAAGGTGTTGAACCCCTCTGCTAGACTCCTTAGGGCCTTGGTTTTCCTGGGGGGGTCCTCACTGCTCGCCACCCTCCTTCTCCCCCGCTACTGCTTCCCCCTGGTATGGATAGGCTTTGCCTTCCTCCTGGGACCTGTTAATTACCGCTATGGCGGCGACTCCCTCCTGCAGGATATAGAGAAGGGTGAGCTGAAAGGGCTCTTGACCCTTCTTGTAGCAGGATTGATCTGCGGCTTTTTGTGGGAGTTTTGGAACTTCTGGGCCCAGACCAAATGGATCTACACCGTCCCCTTCTTTGAGGAGGGAAAACTGTTTGAGATGCCCATGTTTGGATTTCTAGGCTTTCCCCCCTTCGCCGTGAGCGCTTACGTTATCTATTGTTTCTTTCTATTGTTGAGACAGAGGGGTAGGGCCTGGATAAGGGGCGCCCTCTGGGCCCTTTTGCCTCTCTTCTGCCTCCTCATCTTTACCGGTATAGACCGTTTCACCGTGATCTCCCACTTCCCCTTGATCAAAGATCTCCCTGGGGTGCAGGAGGAATGGAAAGGGCGCCTGCAGGAGTCAGGGATGAGAAAGGTCCAAGATCTCCTCAGGAGAGGACAAAAGGGCCTAGTCAATGTGGGTATTCCCCCCCCAGAGGCAGAGGAACTTATTCGGGAGGCAGAGATGATCACCTTAAAAGGGATGGGGATGGAGAACTATCTCCTCCTCCAGAAACTAGGGGTGGGGAGCCTCTTTGATCTCGTTCAACAAGACCCCTCGGATTTATATCTGAGGTTAAATGAGATAAACTATCGCCTGCAAAAATCTCATCGGAGCTTTACTCCTGCCTTGGTGAGGCTCTGGGTGCGGGAGGCGAAAAGGAGGGCGGAATGAGGGAGGAGTTTGAAGAGGTTTTTCCCCGGGACCGGGACTATCTGAGGATCAGCCGGGAGAAGGTCCAGGAGGTGTGGGTCCGATTGGGAGGATGAGTTCCTGATCAAGGGGTGACGATGAGAGAGGCCTCCCCTTCTTTTTCCCTCTTTTTGTAAGTGGTCTCCAACAGGCCATATATAGATTTTAGCAGGAGGTTCCAGATAAATGGGTTGGGCTCTATGGGGTTAAAGGGGGTCTTCAGATCTACGGCAGCGCTCATGGCCATGCTGGCCTCCTTTTCCTTGCCCATCTTCCACAGGATATAGGCCATCTCCTCCAGGCGTCTTTTCCACAGAAGCCTCCTTTGTTCAGGGAAGAGTTCCTGAAGGGCCTCCATGTAGATGGAGCTTAGCCGGGCATCCTTCTGTTGGGGGGTGAGGACGATGTGGCTCTCCCCGGCCTCCTTTATGGCCTCAGCATATTTTCGCACCTCCTCAGGTCTGAGGGACCAGGAGGAAAAGGGAAGGACCCTGTGCAGATTGGCCGCCTCCCTTAAGAGCCTCACCCGATCCTTTATCTCTTCTTCAGCTATGTACTGGTAGATGAGGGGGATAGGGCCATTCCATTTGACATCCTGTAGTCCCTTTTCGGCATCTTGAATCCCCGGTGGAAGGGGGTTGGCAAGCCTTTGTGAGAGATCAGAGGCCTCTTTGACGAGGTGAACGCAATATCCTCCTGGGGCCTCCACCACAGGGAATTCCACAGAGTAGAGGAGGCTTTCCACAAACTCCTTAAAACCCTTTTTGGTAAAGTCATTAAGCTCAAAGCGCTGGACCCCCTCTAGGTCGTTCACGATGCAAAAATATACCCGCATCCCCCCGAGGGGACGGGGGCGAGCGATCACGATGATCCTGCTACCCACGGAGTCCATGGCCCCCAAATATCCCTGGGGCTCTCCAGGCCTGGGGGGACGCAGCACCGGCCTCTCTTGAGGGGGCTTTTCCTTCCATTGAATCCCCTTCTGCCTCAACCTGTAAAGGGTCCTCTTTATGGCCTTGATGACCCCTTTTTCCTGTGCCGTGGTCATCATCTCTTGCAGGAGCTGGGCGGTCTGAGGTGTGGGAACTCCTGCCAGGCCATCTATCAAGGGGACGGTAAGGGAGGGTTCTTGCTCCAGATGAGAGGAAATCCTTTTGAGGATCTCCTTGGGCTTGACCTTTTGGCCCTGGGCAGTGACCACCTCCTGAAGGATGTCATCTACCTTTTCTTTCCCGGTCGCATCTACCTTATATCCTTTACTCTTTTTGACCACCCTTTATTACTCCGTCATGGAGACCACTTTATACCCAACCTCCTCTATCTTATTGGCCACCGCATGCACGTCACACTTGGTAAGTCGGAGGTAATAGACCCGCTTTTTGCGGTCTTGATGGGCGGACATCCCCACACTGATGATTTCGCTCCCATGGTCCATGATGACCCTGGAGACGCTTTCAAAGGCGTGGGGTTTCCCCCCCAGAATCACATCGATCCGGGAGCTTTCCTTTAGGATCCCCATTACCTCAATAAAGGCCGCCATGATATCGGCCACGGTGATGACACCAACCAGCTTACCTCCATCCACTACGGGTAGGCCCCCTATCGCGTGGCGATAGAGAAGCTCTGCTGCCTCCTCTAGATTGGCCCCTGGGGATATAGTAATGGGGTTTTTGATCATGATATCACCCACGCTCAGCTGCTCGATAAGGGAGGCGAGGTAGGCTTGGTGGATATCCCCCTCAGTCACCCAACCTACCAGCTTCCCCCCCTCGATCACCGGCAGATGGCGGATGGAGTGTTCCTTCATGAGGCGGATGGCGTCGGAGATGGTGGCATCCTTCCTGATGGTCACCAACTTTTTGGCCATCCTCTTTTTTACCTTCATCACATAACTCCTTGATTGGAATCTTGTTCTGAATCTTTGATAAATTATCATCTACAATACGAAAAGACAAGGGGAAACTCCCCTAGGGGGATTGGTAATGTCTCAGTTATCAGGGGAGGAGGACCTCTTATCCCCTCGCTTCAGAGCTTTCGCGGTGACCCTTTCGGGGTTCGCAGGCGGGGAATACTTGCCCCTTCCCCGCTCTAAAGGCGGGG
>JAFDHG010000051.1 GCA_019308925.1 Deltaproteobacteria bacterium | reverse complement strand
CGACTTCTTCGTCGGGGCCGTGGTCAAGCCAGTGTCGGACACCGATGCATCGTCTGAGCTGCAGCTCGCCATGATGGAGAAGAAGATCAGTGTTGGGGCCCGGTTCTTCCAGACGCAAGCAGTGTACGATGTAGATGCGTTTGAGCGGTTTATGAAGAGGGCGGAGCAGTTCAAGGTACCTGTGCTTGTGGGGATTATTCCTCTGAAGTCAGTCGGTATGGCGAGGTACATGAACAAGAATGTTTCAGGTGTGTTTGTGCCTGAAAACCTGATCGACGAGATGGCAAAGGCAGAGGACAAGACAGCAATGGGTTTGGAGATCGCCGCAAGGCTCATCAATGACCTGAAAGGTCTCTGCCAAGGGGTCCACATTATGGCCATTGGTTGGGAGAAAAAGGTCCCTGAGATCCTACAGCTTGCGAACCTGGCATAATAAGTAACGTTAAATCTCTGATCAAAGGCCTTGATGATATCCCTTAAGGGAGAGGGCCCTTAAGGGATATTTTGTGGTGATGGCGAAGAAAAGGGCGGTGATAATAGGCGTTGGAAACCTGATCCTCAAGGATGAGGGGGTGGGTGTTCACGCGGTGAGAGAACTGGAGGGAAAGGAACTGCCCCCCGGGGTCGAGGTCATAGATGGAGGCACGGCTACGATGGACCTCCTATCGGTGATCCAGGAGGCAGAGAGGATCATCGTGATTGACGCCCTAAAGGCGGGAGGGGAGCCAGGTACTATCTACCGTGTCATCCCTGATGATCTTATCAGTGAGAGCGAAAGGCCCCTTTCACTCCACCAGGTAGGTTTGCTGGAGGTCTTGGGTACGGCGAGACAATTAGGTGGCCACGGAGAGGTGGTGATCATTGGGGTGGAACCGAAGGAGGTCTCCTGGGGTATGGAGCTTACACCGGAGGTGGAAGTAAAGGTGCCAAAGGTAATAGAGGCAGTCTTTGAAGAGCTTAAGGGATTGTGGTAAGAAACGCTTCAGGGTAAAATTGCATCATGCATGAGCTTGCGATAGCACAGAGCCTTCTTGAGATCGTGGAACAGGAAGCCCTTCCCTACTCAGGGGCAAGGGTGACACGGGTTAAGCTGCTGATTGGGAAATTGAGCGGTGTGGTGCCGGATGCCCTGAGGTTTGCCTTCGAGGTGATAAGCCAAGGGGGTATAGCTGAGGGGGCCTCCCTAGATATCCAAGAGGTGCCGTTGAGGCTTCGGTGCCATCAGTGCGGGGAGGTCTTTGTGGTGGACGACCCCTTTATGACCTGTCCCCGCTGTGAGGGCCCAGAGGTGGAGATGGTTTCGGGGAGGGAACTGGAGATAAGGAGTATGGAGATAGACGATGGAGATCAAGCTGGTCAAGGACATCCTTGAGGCGAACGAGGTGATCGCCTCCCAGAACAGAAGGCTCTTTGCGGATGAGGGTGTCTATGTGGTCAATCTGATGGGTAGCCCCGGTGCAGGGAAGACCACGCTGTTGGAAAGGACCATAGAACATATAAAAGATAGAAAGCGCATTGCAGTGATCGAGGGAGATATCGCTACCTCACGAGACGCGCAAAGGGTTGCCGCCTACGCCATCCCCACCGTACAGATAAATACGGGTGGCGCCTGCCATCTCGATGGGAACATGGTGAGGGAAGGGCTCAGAGAGTTGGATTTCGACAAGATAGATCTTCTCCTTGTGGAGAACGTAGGGAACCTGGTGTGCCCCGCTGAGTTCAAGATCGGCGAGGACGACAAGGTGATGCTCATCTCCGTCACTGAGGGAGATGACAAGCCCCTGAAGTATCCCCTCATGTTTCAGGTCTCATCCGTTTTGTTGCTGAACAAGATCGACCTTTTGTCTTATCTGGACTTCGACCTGGAGAGGTTTCGCAGCGATGCCCTAAAAGTGAACCCCCATCTAGAGGTGATGGCCATATCTTGCAATACGGGCGAGGGGCTCGACAACTGGTTCAGATGGCTTGAAGAAAGGGTCAACAAAAAGGGGACCTGATGGGGAAGATCAGGGTTTGTGTTCAGATAGAGGGGATCGTCCAGGGGGTGGGGTTTCGCCCCTTTGTTTACGGCCTCGCCCGACGCAATGATCTCAAGGGGTGGGTCCTCAATGATGAAAAAGGGGTCCAGATAGAGGTGGAAGGGGAAAAAGAGAGAGTAGCTGGCTTCCTCTCCGAGCTCTCTTCTCCTCCCCCTCTTGCCCTGATAGAAGGGACGACCGTAAACTATCTTCCCCCTGTGGGCTATCAGGACTTTGGGATAAGGGGGAGCATGGGGGGGGAGGAGCGCTTTGCCCTGATCTCACCTGATATCGCCACCTGTGAGGATTGCCTAGAAGAGCTCTTCGATCCCAAGGATCGGCGTTTTCGCTACCCCTTTATCAACTGCACCAACTGTGGCCCTCGCTTCACCATCATCGAGGATATCCCCTACGACCGTGACAAGACTACAATGGCCCCCTTCAAGATGTGCCTCCTATGCAGCAGGGAGTATCATAATCCCTCGAATCGTCGGTTTCACGCCCAACCTAACGCCTGCCCGGGATGTGGCCCAAGGGTAGGGCTCTTCGATAACTCGGGCAGGGAGGTGTCGACCTCTTATCCCATAGGTGAAGCCCTCAAACTGCTTATCGAGGGAAAGATCGTGGCCACAAAGGGACTTGGAGGATTTCACCTCGCCTGTGACGCAACCCGAGAGGATGTCGTCGCCCGTCTCCGGGGCAGAAAATACAGAGAGGACAAGCCCTTTGCCCTCATGTGCAGGGACCTGGAGGTTATCGAAAGGCTCTGCCTTTTAGATGGGGCCTCAAGGGAACTCCTCGAGAGCAAAGAGCGGCCCGTAGTTATTTTGCAGCGAAGGGCAGGTGCCAAGGTGGCCCCATCTGTCGCCCCCGGCCAGAGGACTCTGGGGGTGATGCTTCCCTATACGCCCCTGCACCATCTGCTTTTTGCTGACGGACTGGATGTCCTTGTGATGACGAGCGGCAATGTAAGCGATGAACCGATCGCTTACAAAGACGCTGAGGCCTTTGCACGGCTTCGAGGGATAACCGATTTCTTTGTGGTGCACAACAGGGAGATTCACACAAGGTGCGATGACTCGGTGGTGAAGCCCTTCAGGGGAAGGGTGACCTTCGTAAGGCGTGCCAGGGGGTATGTCCCTTTCCCCATAAGGTTGAAGGAGCGGGGCAAGAGTGTGCTCGCCTGTGGGGCAGGCTTGAAGAATACCTTCTGCCTCACAAAAGGTAATTACGCCTTTTTGAGCCACCACATAGGGGATTTGGAGAACTTCGAGACCCTGAGGTCCTTTGAGGAGGGGATAGGACACTTCAAGCGCCTATTTCAGATAGAACCCGAGGCCGTCGCCCATGACCTCCATCCCGATTACCTTTCCACCCGCTACGCCATGGGGCTTGAGGTGCCGAGGATAGGGGTGCAGCACCACTTTGCCCACGCCTTAAGCTGCATGGCCGAAAATGGCCTCGAAGGGCCTGTGCTGGCCGTGGTAATGGACGGAACTGGATATGGGGAGGATGGCGCCGTATGGGGGGGGGAGTTCCTCGAGGTGATGGTGAGGGGCTACAGGCGCCTCGGCCACCTGCGCTATATACCCCTGCCCGGGGGTGAGATGGCGGTGAGGGAGCCGTGGAGGATGGCGGCGGTTTATCTGCACAGAGTATACGGGGGGCTTGAGGGGCTAAATATCCCCTTTGTAAAGGGGCTTGACCTCAAGAAGTGGTCCTTCTTAAGAGGGGCCGTAAAGGCTGACATCAACTCACCTCCCTGTTCCAGCGTGGGGAGGCTCTTCGACGCCGTTAGTGCGCTGTTGGGGGTGAGGGAGACGATAAACTACGAGGGGCAGGCCGCTGTAGAGCTCGAACAGATGGCGGAAGAAGGTGAGAGGGGGGAGTATCCCTTTGAAATCTTTGAGGAGGAGGGGTCGCTTATCGTCGACCCCGATCCCATTATTGCAGCCATCGTAGAGGAGATAGGAAAGGGTGAAACTCCTTACATTATCTCGGCCCGTTTCCACAACACTATGGCCAGGGTAATATCTCGGATGGCCAAGAGGATGAGGAAGTTGACGGCACTGCCTGAAATTGTCCTAAGCGGCGGGGTCTTCCAGAATTACCTCCTTTTGGGTAGGGTGTGTGACCTGCTGGAGGAAGACGATTTTAGGGTTTTCATTCAGCAAAAGGCCCCCACCAACGATGGTGGCATATCGCTTGGACAGGCTTTATACGCCATTTGCCTTCTCAGGGGCTAAAGATGTGCCTTGGAATTCCAGGTAAGATTGTTTCCATATCAGAGGATCATCTCGCCGAGGTGGACTTCGGCGGTGTACGAAGGGAGGTGAGCCTCCTGTTATGCCCTGAGGTGGAGGTGGGAGGCTATGTCCTGGTCCATGTGGGCTTTGCCATTCAGAGGCTTGAGAAAGGGGAGGCCCTGGAGACCCTGAAGCTCTTTAAAGAGATAGAGGAGAGTTATCTTGAATCCACGCAAGAGGGCGGATGAAGGGAAGCTCGCCCCCATCCTTCTCAGGGAGATCTCGGGGCTTGCCGACCCTCCGCTGCGCTTCATGGAGGTGTGCGGCACCCATACGATGTCCATCTTTTGCTCCGGGATACGGTCCCTTTTGCCCGAAGGGATAGAACTCATCTCTGGTCCAGGCTGCCCTGTCTGTGTAACACCTGCAGGGGAGATAGATCGCGCTATCGCGCTATCGCAGTTGGATGGCGTTACCCTTGTGACCTTCGGGGACCTGATGTGGGTTCCAGGAAGTAGTACATCCTTCCACCAGGAGAAGGCGATGGGCGGCGACATCCGGGTGGTCCTCTCCCCTTTGGATGCGGTTGAAATCGCACAGGAGGAACATGGCAGAAAGGTCATTTTCTTCGCCGTGGGCTTTGAGACCACCTCCCCTGCCATCGCTGTAGCCGTCAAGGAGGCAAGGAGGAGGGGACTTGTCAATTTCTATCTCCTCTCCTCACAGAGGCTCATCCCCCCGGCCATGAGGGCCCTGCTTTCCACTGGACGGGTAAGGATAGATGGTTTCATCCTTCCGGGCCATGTGAGCGTGATAATCGGGAGGGGTCCTTACCTCTTTATTGCCCGTGAGTTTGGTCTCCCAGGGGTGATCACCGGGTTTGAGGCCCTCGACATCCTGGAGGGAATATACATGCTCCTTCGCCAAAGGAGGGAAGGGCGAGCGGAGATAGAGATCCAGTACAGGCGGGCGGTGAAAGAGGAGGGGAATCAGAGGGCCTTGGAGGTCATGGGAGAGGTATTTGAGCCTGTGGATGCCCGTTGGAGGGGACTGGGTCTGATACCGGAAAGCGGCCTTATACTGAGGGAGGAGTTCGCCGGGATGGACGCCTCGAGGGCCTTTGTCATCCCTTGTGAAGATAAGGCGGATCCTCCCGGTTGTCTATGTGGTGAGATCCTCCAGGGCCTCAAGAGCCCTCCGGATTGTCCCCTTTTTGGCAAAAGGTGCACACCGGAGGACCCTGTGGGGCCATGTATGGTGTCCTCAGAGGGGAGCTGTGCTGCCTACTACAAATACGGGGGGGGACAATGAAGGGGGAGAGGATACTCCTTGCCCACGGTGCAGGGGGGAAGCTTAGCCATGACCTTTTGAGGGAGCTATTTCTGCCTTTCTTTAACAATGACATTCTTAGAGTCCTCGATGACAGCGCCATAATTCCCACTGAACCCTCCAAGCTTGCCTTCACCACCGATTCCTATGTAGTAAAGCCCCTCTCCTTCCCTGGAGGTGACATAGGGAGGCTTGCGATATGCGGAACAGTGAACGACCTTGCCATGGCAGGGGCGAGGCCGTTGGGGCTTTCGGCCTCTTTCATCTTGGAAGAAGGGTTCTCCATCGAGGATCTTGAGAAGGTCCTCTCTTCGATGAGGGAAGCCGCAGAGGAGGCCGGAGTTATGGTGGTGGCAGGGGATACCAAGGTCGTGGAGCATGGTGCGGCAGAGGGGCTTTATATAACCACCACCGGGATTGGCGTTGTCCCTGAGGGGGTGGATATAAGGGGCTCTAAAGCGAGGTCCGGTGATTGGATCATCATTAATGGTCCCATTGGGGATCATGAGATCGCAGTCCTCATCGCTAGGGGGGACTTCTCCCTGCAGGGGGAGACAAAGAGCGATTGTGCCCCCCTCAATGGGCTTGTGGAGGCGATGTTGAAAGCATGCCCAGACATCCATTGCATGAGGGACCCCACCAGGGGAGGACTTGCCACCGTCCTCTGGGAGATCGCCAACGCCTCAGGGGTAGGGGTGGTGATCGAAGAAGAGAAGGTCTTGATCAGGGAGGAGGTCAGGGTGGTCTGCGATCTACTCGGGTTCGATCCCTATTATTTGGCCAACGAAGGGAAGCTCATCGCCTTCGTACCAGAAGAGGAGACCGAAGGGCTTCTTAGGATGATGAAGGCCCATCGTCTGGGAAAAGGGGCGGTGGTCATAGGCCGGGTTACGGCGGAGAATCCGGGAAAGGTCCTTCTCCGAACTAGGATAGGGGGCCATAGGCTTCTTGATCCCTTAAGCGACGAGCAGTTTCCCCGGATCTGCTGACGAGAACTTTAGTTGCGATAAGGTAAAAGTTGTTTTAAAATAGTTTTAGAATGAAATCTCGTGGGTTGATATCCAAAAAGACGCCTTCTTTATGGGAAGAAAGAACTGGGTACATCCGGGCCCTCGTGCAGATGAGCAATGACGGAATCCTCGTCTTTGGGGAGGATCGCTTCATAGAGTTTGCCAACCAGATGGCCACCCTCCTTACTGGATATCCAGAAGAAGATCTTTTGGAAAAAGATATCATCTCCATCCTGGGGCAAGAGGTGGAAGAGGTTCTGGAGCAGCTAAAAGGGCCCGGGGATAAGTTGTGCCAGGAGGTAAAGATCTCTACCGCCTTGGGCGAGCAAAGGGATGTCTACCTATGCCTGGCCCTGGCCGAGGGGGGAGAAGGTGAGGTCAAGGGTTGTGCCTATCTCACCGATATCACTGAGCACAAGAGGTTTGAAGAGAGGCTCAAGGCCTCGGAAAAGAGGTATCGGGAGCTTTTCCAGCGGGTGGGAGAGGGACTCTTCATCAGTACACCGGATGGGAAATTCGTTGACTGTAATCAGGCCCTCTTAGATATGCTCGGCTATGAGAGCAAGGAAGAGTTCTTAAAGATAGATATCGCCGAGGACCTCTATGTAAACCCTGGGGAACGAAAGATCTTCCAGAAGAGGATGGAGCAGGATGGCTATGTCAAGGAGTGGGAGGTGGAGTTCAAGAGAAAGGATAGGGGAAAGATCATGGTGCTCCTATCCGCCCATGCCATCCGGGATAAAGAGGGGAAGATCGTCGGCTACGAGGGGATCAACATCGACATCACCCAGCGCAAGAAGCTGGAGAGGGAGCTCAGGGAGGCCAACGACTTTTTAAAAAACCTCATCGAGAGCTCCGTGGACGGGATCATCGCTGCCGACATCAAGGGGAACCTCATCATCTTCAACAAGGGGGCCGAGGCCCTCATCGGTTACAAGGCCGATGAGGTCATCGGCAAGATGCATATCACCCAGCTTTATCCTCCCGGAGTGGCCAAGGAGGTCATGCAGAAGTTGCGAAGCCCTGACTATGGGGGGGCGGGGAAATTTACCGGGTCCCAATTTAATGTGGTTAACAAGGAGGGGGAGAACATCCCGATTTATCTCTCCGCCGCCATCGTCTATGAGGGTGGCAAGGAAGTGGCCTCTGTGGGGATCTTCACTGATCTACGCCCCCGGATCGCTATGGAAAAGAAACTCCAAGATACCCAGCTTCAACTTCTTCAGTCAGAGAAGCTGAGGTCCTTGGGTGAGATGGCGGCAGGCGTAGCCCATGAGGTAAATAACCCGTTAGGAGGTATCCTCATATACGCCAGCCTCTTGATGGAGGACCTATCACCTGATGATCCAAAGAGGGAAGACTTGGGGAAGATTGTCCAGGAGGCGACGCGTTGCAAGGAAATAATAAAGAGCCTCCTCGAATTTTCCCGCCAGAGTAGCCCTAAGATGGAACTCACCGATGTCAACAGGGCCATAACCAATGGACTACTCTTTCTGGAAAACCAGGCTACCTTCCACAACATAGAGATAAAGAAGGAGCTTGATCCCTTCCTCCCCCCTATTTGGGGGAACGCCGGCCAATTGAAGCAGGTCTTTATGAATATCATGGTCAATGCAGCTGATGCCATGCACGGACGAGGGACTCTTTCTATAAAGACCTTCTTTTCCGAAGATAGGGACAACGTAATTATAGAGTTCACAGACACCGGAGAAGGGATCCCCGAGGATATACTGCCCAGGATATTCGATCCTTTCTTCACCACCAAAGATCTGAGCAAAGGGACGGGTCTGGGACTTTCTATGTCGTATGGAATAGTGGAAGAACATAAAGGGCGGATTGAGGTCGACACAGAGATGGGCAGAGGGACGACCTTTCGGGTTGTGTTGCCGGTGGAATATGAGGAGGCGGCATCTCAAGAAAATGCGAGAAATCCATAAAAATTTCTTGCGTCTCATCTTAGAGTTGTTAGAATTGGGGCTGCTTTAGATCTAATACATGAAGGAGGTTTCCATGGGGTGGCGGGAGCGGCTGGAGGATGGTGGATTTTTGAGGATGGTGGAGGTATTACCTCCGAAAGGTGTAGAGGTTAAGGGGTTTGAGGAGAGGTTAATCCCCTTGAAGGGGAGGGTGGAGGCCATCTATGTGCCTTCCCTTCAGGGAGGGGTCATGCGGATGAGTTCCTGGGCTGCTTGTCGATACCTACTGGATAGAGGTTATGAGACGATATTTGAGATCTCGTGTGCCCATCAGAATCGGATAGCAATGCAGGCGGAGTTGCTCGGTGCCTATCACTTGGGCCTTGAGAATGTAATGGCAGCCTTGGGAGACGACCCGAAACTCGGAGATCACCCAGAGGCCAAGGCGGTTTTCGACATAGATATCCTGGAGCTCTTGGAGGCGATAGAGAGGTTGCAAAAGGGATATGATATGAGTGGTGGAGATCTGGAAGGCCCTCCCCGTTTTTGTGTTGGTGCGAAGCTCGATGCCAGTGCTCGGGGCCATGCCTTAGATCAGGAGCTGAGGGAGATGGAAAAGAAGATCCGCCTCGGTGTGGAGTTCTTCGTTACTACATCCGTTTATGACTTAGGACAGTTCGAGGCCTTCATGCAGAAGGTAAAGACCTTTGGGGCGCCGGTCATTGCGGGCCTGATGGTGCTAAAATCGGCCGGGATGGCGAGATACATAAATAAACACGTGCAGGGGGTCTTTATCCCCGAAGAGATAATTACGAGGTTGATGAAGGCCCCTGACAAGATCGGGGCCTCTGTCGAAATAGCAGCGGATATGATCAAGGGGATACAAGGACTTTGTCAGGGCGTTAACATCATATCGATCGGCTGGGAGGACAAAGTCCCCGCCATCTTGGAAGAAGCGTAGGGATAAATTCGGAGGACCTTTCGACGCCTGAAGGAGACCAAAGAACGGTGAAGCGGATCGGTTACAATCCCGGATGCTCCCTGCACTCATCGGCCAAGGACTACGATCATACCATCAGGATCATCTTTGAACGGTTAAGGATTACCCTGCAGGAGTTGGAAGAGTGGGTCTTGCAGGGTCAGCTCTGCTCGACCACTCACCGAACATGGCTGAATTTGATCTGAAGAAGTCGCTTAATTATCTGTTGCATCTAAGGGGGTCGCTATAGGATGTTCTTCTCTATGTCAATATACGTTGCATTAGCATTTTTCGGAGTAGGCTTGTTTTATAAAATTTTCACCTGGTTCCGATACTCGATCAGTATAGGCGCAGGAGAAATTTCCATATCGAGAAGGGTCTTTGCCTCCATCAAGGGGATTTTATTTACGCTGTTGAGCATCAAGGGCTTCACCTTATTGAAGGTCTTTGTCCTCGATGTAGTTCTGAATTTACGGATCCTGAGAGAGGACTTTCTCAGGTGGCTCATGCACATGTGTATATATGTGGGTTTCATGCTGCTTCTTTTGATGCATGCCCTGGATAGATTCATAACCTCTGCTCTATTTCCAGACTATTTTTCGACTATCAACCCATTTATGTTTTTGAGGGATCTGTTTGGTGCCCTGGTAATCCTGGGGTTAGCGATTGCGATCTATCGGCGCTTCATCTTGAAGGTGCCCCGTCTGCTAACCAATGCCATGGATTATTATGCTATCATCATCGTGGCCATTATCATCTTTTCTGGAATTGCTTTGGAGGGCACAAAGATTGTATCTCACTCAATCTATAAACAGATGGTAGAGGACTATTCTGGTCTTGAGGATGAGCAAGAGCTTAGGTCTTTGGAGGCCTATTGGGTAAATGACTATGGGGTAGTATCCCCCAATTTGAAGGGGCCGTTTGGCGCGCAGACTCTGGCGCAGGGCAGAGAGCTCCATAAAATGAGCTGTATTGAGTGTCACTCCCAGCCCCAATGGGCATTTACCGGTTATGGAGTGGCCAGAATCATCAGGCCAATAGCCCTGGGATTGGACAGGGTTAATACGCCTACTTTACTTTGGTATATCCATTTCTTGGCCTGCTTGCTGGGTTTGGCCTATCTTCCTTTTAGTAAAATGTTCCATATCCTTGCCAGCCCCTTGAGCCTGCTGGCTAATGCTGTCATGGAAAAAGGAAAGTCAGATCCAGCCAATATAGCCACCAGGCAGGTCATGGAGCTGGATGCCTGTACCCATTGTGGGGCCTGCACTTCGCGATGCTCCGTTGCTGTGGCCCTGGAGGAGATTCCCAATATCAACATTCTTCCCTCTGAGAAGATAGCTTCGATAAAGGCGCTTGCCGCTGACAGGGAACTAAGTGAGCAAGAGCTTAAGGATATTCAAGAGGGGGTCTGTCTCTGTACCAATTGTTATCGATGCACGGTGGTCTGTCCAGTGGGTATCAACCTGCAGGACTTGTGGTTCAACGTACGGGAAACGCTTCTTCAAAGGGGAATACCAGAGTTTTCCGTTCTTTCCCCCCTGTCTTTTTATCGTGGATTAATGAAGGGGGAACTGGTTCAAAGGGATTATGAAAGGCCCTTGATGAGGGTGAGAGAGGCCATTGCTGACAGATGCGATTTAATGAAGGAGCAGGATAAGGTTTTGCCTCTGGGTGCAACGGACAGAGGGTTTAAAAGCAGGCTAAACCTATCCGCACAGGCAAGCACCTTCTCGGTGTGCTTTGGCTGTCAAACCTGTACCAACGCCTGTCCTGTTGTGGCCAACTACGATAACCCCCAAGAGGTCCTGGGGTTATTACCACATCAGATTATGTATGCCTGTGCATTGGGCATAAGGGATCTGGCCTTTGGTTCAAATATGCTATGGGATTGTCTCACCTGTTATCAGTGTCAGGAACAGTGTCCCCAAGCGGTAAGTGTCACTGATGTGCTTTATGAACTTAAAAATTTTGCAGTGGAATATATAGGAGAAAAGACATCTCAGTCAATGGGAAAAAGATGATGAAATTTGCCTTATTTTTTGGTTGTACCATCCCGGCTCGTCTCAGTCAATACGAATCCTCAGCAAGGGCAATTTTAGGCAAACTCGATGTAGGATTAGTGGATATAAGGGAATTCAATTGTTGTGGATATCCCTTAAGAAACATCAATTTTAAGGCCTTTGTCCTTTTGTCAGCCAGGAATCTCGCTCTTGCTGAAAAGGAACACCTAAATATAATGACTTTGTGTCAATGTTGCTTTGGCAGTCTGAAGAAGGCAAATCACCTCCTGAAGGAGGATCGATCCATTCGCAAGGAAGTGAATTCCATCCTCAAGAGAGAAGGTTTGAAGTATGAAGGTGAGATCGAGGTCAGACACTTACTCCAGATTCTTTACCATGAGGTAGGAGTTGAGTCGATACAAGGAAAGATAGAGAAGCGTTATGAAGGGCTTAAAATTGCTGCCCACTATGGATGTCATGTCTTACGGCCAAGCCAGATCATGCAATTTGACAATCCAGTCTCCCCAACCCTATTTGATCAACTCGTTGGGGTTACCGGTGCTGAGAGCATTTATTGGTCAACTAAACTCGATTGTTGTGGCGCCCCATTATGGGGAATCAATGACGAACTTTCCATAGACTTGACGAAGAAAAAACTTGAGGATGGCAAACAATCGGGCGCGGATTATTTGTGTGTGGCATGCCCATACTGCCAGATCCAGTTTGATACGGTTCAAAAGATGATCCTTGTCAAACAGGGCGGAAACCATCATCTCCCCTCTATCCTCTATCCACAACTCCTTGGCCTTTGTATGGGTATTGATAGGGAGATCCTTGGATTAAACATAAACCAGGTCCCTATTAAGGGGATAGAGGATTTTTTATCTCACGGAAAAAGACAGCGTGGTGCAGGCTCGCCCGAACAGCGAAAGAAGGTTCGTCGCAAAGGTGCTGAGGAGGAGAGGGGAGAAGGTGCAATAGGTCAATAGGTTAGGTGCGTGACAGGATGGCTGGAAAGAGAAAGGTAGAAGCCAACGAAGGCAAAAAGGTGGGAGCGGTCCTTGTGGTGGGAGGTGGCATTGGAGGGATACAGGCCTCCCTCGATTTGGCAAACGCAGGCTATAAGGTCTATCTGGTAGAGGCCTCTCCGGCTATCGGGGGGAGGATGGCCCAACTGGACAAGACCTTTCCCACCAACGATTGCTCCATGTGCATCCTCTCCCCGAAGCTTGTGGAATGCGGGAGACATCCCGACATAGAGCTTCTCACTTACTCAGAACTCATCGCCCTGGATGGTGAGCCAGGCAACTTTCGGGCCAAGGTACTGAAGCACGCCCGTTATGTAAACGACCAGCTCTGTACCGGTTGTGGCACCTGCCAGGAGAAGTGCCCCCGCAGGACGATGAGCGAGTTTGATGAGGGGCTTGGTGAGAGAAAGGCGATCTATGTCCCCTATCCTCAGGCCATACCCAACGTGCCTGTCATAGACAAGGAGATTTGCACCTATTTTCTCAAGGGAAAGTGCAGAGTATGCGAAAAGGTCTGTCCTGCAGGGGCGATAGACTTCGAGCAAGAGGACGAAGAGCTGGAGATTGGGGTTGGGGCGGTGATCCTCGCCATGGGATATGAGACCTTCGATCCCAGATTGAAGGGGGAATATGGGTACGGTAGGTATAAAAATGTCGTCAGCAGCCTCGAATTTGAGAGGATCCTTTCCGCCTCCGGCCCTTACCGAGGGGAGATCCTGCGGTCCTCGGACAACGAGCACCCCAAAAGGATTGCCTGGATACAATGTATAGGTTCAAGGGACACGAGCCTGGGGAGGGGATACTGCTCATCGGTCTGTTGTATGTACGCCATAAAGGAGGCCATTATTGCCAAAGAGCATATTGATTTCATCGAACCCACCATCTTTTACATAGACATCCGTGCCTTTGGCAAAGGATTTGATGATTACTATGAACGAGCAAAAGAGGAGCATGGGGTCAGATACGTCCGCTCCATGGTTTCCAAGGTGATTGAGGACCCCGAGACCAAGAACCTCTGGATCACCTATGTGGATGAGACCGGTGAGTTGAGACGGGAGGAATTCCACCTAGTAGTTCTCTCGGTAGGGTTGGGTTCCTCTCAGGAATCCCGGGAGCTGGCCGAGAGACTGGGCATAGAACTTGAACCCCATGGATTTTGTGCTACCACCACCTTTTCCCCTTTAGCCACCTCACGGGAGGGGGTCTATGTCTGCGGGGCCTTTCAGGCACCGAAGGATATACCTGAGACCGTGGCCCAAGCCAGCGGGGCAGCGGCAGCCGCAACAGAAGATATCGCCTCGGTCCGGGGAGAGCTCCTGAAGCGGGAGGAGTATCCTCCGGAACGAGATGTCACCGAGGAGGAGCCCAGGATCGGGGTCTTTGTCTGCCACTGCGGGATAAACATCGCTGCAGTCGTGGATGTGGAGGCGGTGAGGGACTATGCCCGAACGCTTCCCCATGTGGTCTATACCGAGGACAACCTCTTTACCTGCTCTCAGGACTCCCAAGAGAGGATCAAAAAAGTGATCCAAGAGGAGGGCCTCAACAGGGTGGTGATCGCCTCCTGCTCCCCCCGGACCCATGAGCCCCTTTTCCGCCAGACCCTCATGGAGGCGGGTCTGAACCCCTATCTCTTCGAGATGGCCAACATTCGAGACCAATGCTCCTGGGTTCACATGAAGGATAAGGAGGGGGCGACCCAGAAGGCGAAAGATCTGCTGAGGATGGCGGTGGCTAATGCCCTCCTCCTAGAATCCCTCGAGAGACAGCGAATCCCCGTCCGCAAGAGGGCATTGGTGATAGGGGGAGGTCTGGCAGGGATGACCGCGGCCTTGAGTTTTGCGGGGCAGGGATTCGAGGTCTTTCTGGTGGAGAGGGAGGCGGAGCTGGGGGGTAATGTACGTCATATTTACTATACCCTCTCTGGAGAAGATCCTCAGGCCCTTCTCAGGGAAATGATTGAAAGGGTCATGACCCACCCCTCCGTACAGGTGATAACCAATGCAGAGGTCGTAGATCATGAGGGAGTCCAGGGAAACTTCTCCACCGGCGTGATGATTGCCCCTGCCATGACATACCGGAAGCTGGAGCATGGGGTGACCGTCTTGGCCACAGGTGGTGAGGAATATAAGCCCACGGAGTATCTCTACGGGGAGCACCCTGGCGTCCTTACTCAGATGGAGCTTGAGGAAGGGATAGCCAGTGAGGAGCTCAACCCGAAGGAACTTCGCCGGGTGGTGATGATCCAGTGTGTAGGCTCCCGCACTGAGGAGCGCCCCTATTGTAGCAGGATATGTTGTTCGGTAGCGATAAAGAACGCCCTTATGTTGAAGGAGTTGGCTCCAGATCTTGATATCCATATCCTTTTTAGAGATATAAGGACTTATGGACTTCTTGAGCAGTACTACACCAAGGCGAGGGAGAAGGGCGTTGTCTTCACCCGGTACATTCCCGAGCGCAAGCCCGAGGTACGAGGGGACGAGGGGAAGGTCTTGGTAACGGTGTGGGACGACGCCCTCAAGGGCAATCTCATCATTGAGGCCGATCTCCTCGTCTTGAGTGCGGCGACCGTTGCCAGTGAGAACGAGGAGCTTGCCGCCATGTTCAAGGTCCAGCGGACCTTGGAAGGGACCTATCTAGAGGCCCATATGAAGCTGCGCCCTGTGGATTTTTCTAGCGATGGGATCTATATGTGCGGTCTTGCCCACTCGCCGAAGCTAATGGACGAAACCATCTCCCAGGCTCAGGCGGCGGTGGCCAGGGCGTCCACTCTCCTTGCAAAGGATGAAATAGAGGTGGGAGGGGTGGTGGCTAGGGTTGATCCAGAGTTATGTGCTGCGTGTCTTATATGTGTACGGGCCTGTCCCTTTGGGGTGCCCTATATCTGTGAAGATGGCTATTCTGTGATTGATCCGGCCAAATGCAGGGGGTGTGGAAATTGCGCGGCCGAGTGTCCCCAAAGGGCGATCCAGCTCCAGCACTATAGGGATGAGCAGCTTATCGCCAAGGTGGTGGCCTTGGCGAAGGGGATATAAGATGGAGTTTGAACCTAAGATCCTCGCCTTCTGTTGTGAACATTGAGCCTATGAAGCAGCGGACCTGGCAGGTTCGATGAGAATGGACTATCCACCGAATGTAAAGATCATCAGGGTCCCCTGCACAGGGAGAGTGGACGATGTGCACCTCATCAAGGCCTTTGAGGAGGAGATGGACGGGGTATATGTGGCGGGTTGTCTCGAGGGGGAATGCCATTTTCTCATAGGGAACCTAAGGGCAAAAAAGAGGGTGGAGTATGTGAAGGGAATCCTGACATCCCTGGGGATAAACCCCGAAAGGCTCCAGATGTATAACCTCTCAGCGGCCATGGGGGGCAGGTTTGTGGAGATCGCCATGGAGATGACTGAGAGGGTCCGTGCTTTGGGGCCGAGCCCTGTCAAGACCGGGGCAGGAAGGGAATTTTTTCAGGAGCAAAAGGAGGGAGAGGAGCAATGATCGTTGCGGAGGCCAAACCGATTGATGAGATTTTGGATATGATCGACAAATACGAAAAGATCCTCCTGATAGGGTGCAAAGGGTGCGTGGCAGTGTGTGCGGCAGGAGGGGAGAAGGAGGTTGCCTTTCTTGCCTCCGCCATAAGGACGGCAAGAAAGAGGGATGGCAGGGAGATAGAGATCCGGGAGGTAACTTTGGAGCGACAGTGCGACCCGGAGTATGTGGAGCAGATCAGGGGCTTCGCTGGGGACTATCAGGCCATCCTTTCTGTCGCCTGTGGGGTGGGGGTACAGTATATGGCCGAGCATTATAAAGACATCCCTGCCTTTCCCGGGTTGAACACATCCTTTATGGGGGGGGCCTTAGAGCAGGGGGTCTGGAGCGAGAGGTGTCAAGGCTGCGGCAACTGTGTCTTGCACCTCACCGGGGGGATCTGCCCCATTACCCGTTGTTCAAAAAGCCTGCTGAACGGGCCCTGCGGTGGTTCCTCCAACGGGAAGTGCGAGGTAGACCCGGAGATGGATTGTGGCTGGCAGCTCATCATCGACCGCCTCAAAGCCCTGGGGGAGTTTGAGAGCAGGTTTATGGAGATCACCCCCATCAAAGATTGGTCAACCAGCAGGGATGGGGGCCTCCGGAGGATCGTCAGAGAGGATATGAGACAATGAAGACAGCCAGCAATCTGGAAAAGATCCTGGAGAAAGGCGCGTTTGCTGTCACCTCGGA
>JAFDHG010000050.1 GCA_019308925.1 Deltaproteobacteria bacterium | reverse complement strand
GAAATTCATCTATATATGTCGTGGCCGCAATGCCGTATTTGCCCCCCTCCACAGGGACACATATCATAAACTTATCCCTTATCTTGCCATCAGGGTCCTCCCATTTATAATAGC
Organism: Deltaproteobacteria bacterium; assembly: GCA_019308925.1. Lineage (NCBI taxonomy): Bacteria > Pseudomonadati > Myxococcota > Myxococcia > Deltaproteobacteria bacterium. The sequence goes on along the minus strand of JAFDHG010000050.1, from coordinate 17,673 downwards.
CCTTCGTAATAGTACCCTTCAGATGAGGCTCCAGTATCCGCCAAAATTCGGGAAGCTTGGTAGCCAATTTATGTAAATCCAAACCAAATCCTCAACCTTGGGATTGATGTGAAAGCGGTTTATACCCGTCCCCAACTCGTGAACAGCCGTATACCCTGTCTGCCCCACAGGTTGTACTGCCAACTCCCTAAACTCGGGGTCCTCCCGCAGATCCTCCAGGGTGTAATCAGGATGGGCCTTTAGATAGACCTCCAACTCCTTGGCTGTGTTTAAGGCCTTCTTCTCTATAAACTCCTCACCCAAGGACCGGAGCACGCCATCTATGCTTTCCTTGCTGGTCCCCTCCAATTCCTCTATTTTCTTGAAGGAGTAAACCCCTAGGGCCCCCATGGGAACAAGAGATAATAGTAGGATTGCAATAAGTAATTTAAAAAGGATACCCACTCTTATCATAAAAATCCCCCATTTCGTTTATTTTGTTTGATGCACTTGATAAAGGGGGGGCTCCCCCAAAATCCTTTCTCCTTTAAACCCCTTCCTATATACCTCTTAGGGCGCCTAAAACCACCTTTTGGAACTCTATCCGTTGCGCATCATCGGAGATTTCTCCGCTTACCTTCTCCACCAAAATGGAGGCCTTATCTAGGGGGAAATTGCTCCTTTCCTCCCCTACGCCCCTGATCTCCTCTTCTAAAATAACAGGGGCCACAGGTCCAATTATCTTCGTCAACCTTTCTTCTACAAAGTCAAAAAACCCAGGATCAACGGTCTTTTTTGATTTCAATTTTGGCTCCACGGCCACCTCTATAAGCCCTGATAAAAAGAGTTTATAAATGGTTCTCGCTGTATCATATTCCCCCATCTCCAGCCCCTCCGCTATCTCCCCTACAGTCTTATTGCCGTCTATCTGTGATAACACCGACCATTCACTATGTCCTAGCGTTATCTCATCAGGGGCACGCAGGGCGGACAACTTAAATACCAGATCTTGAGAGGGAATTATCTCTTTGATCTGATCCCATTCATCAAGCCGTTTTATTCCCTCTTCAAGGAGCAAGGAGGTATCCCTCTCGATGCTCCTCTCATCGCTTATGACATTTGGGGTAAAGTTGAAGCTCCCTTCCATCCAGGTCAAGAGGGTAAAGACTGCCTCCTCGCCTACCCCGTTCTTGCAAATGGCGTGAACAAGGATACCTTTATCCAAGTAGATCTCCCCCTTCTCTGCCCCCCTCTGCAGGCTCAACACCCCCGTCTTACCCTCAGTTGTCAGCAACCTCAAGATATCGATAAGCTTAAAAAGGGATATATTTCCAGAGAATACCTCTGCCATCTATCCACTCCTTTTCTCTAACTAAGGATATTCATTTTTTCCAGCAATTCCCTCCACTCCGATTCCTTTTGGGCATCGAGCAGTAAGTCCCTCTTTTCCCGGGGCCTGTGCAATAATCTCTGGATTGCTTTGTCACCCTTTATCTCCTCATTTATTACATTTATCGTAAGCTTAATCAAGGGGATGTCGGCTTTTTCCTCACAAATTACCAGAATGAAGAAATTGTAAGATATCCTAACAATAATGCGCCTGCCTTCATATATTAGTTCGATAAAATCAATTTCTTTTTGCATCTTTTCCAGGAAGGCGAAGCAAAAGGCTACTTCCCTTCCTAGTCTAGCAATCCTTTCATCTTTGTATTGCAGCTGAGGGATCACCAATTCTCCCAACCTATTATAGATAAGAGAATCCAATACTCCTTCAATTTCATTAAGTTCCGCCAAGTCGACCTTCATGAGTATATTTAAAGCAATTTATATACCAAATTTTTACTAAATATAACATATTGATTTTAAAAGGATAAAATTAACTGCTCAATCTTTATGAGGAAACTAGTGACGTTTTTTCGTCCAAGATTTGAACAAAAATGGTCGATTATAGGCCATCCTTCAAACTAAATTAAAACAGCAAAAGATAGGTTTTGCTTGACAATCTGATAATTTTTTCAGAATATATTATATTAAAGGGGAGAGAATAATGGCCAGGGAGAAGGATAGGATCTTCGAGCTCGCCCAAAAAATCTCACAGAAAAAAGGCCTTAAAAAGACCATTAAAGAATACCAAAGGATCATAGAAGAGGACCCGACTGATTTCAAGACGAGAGTAAAGCTCGGGGATGTCTACCTGCGTCGAGGAGAGTTGGCCAAGGCCATTGAAGAATACTTTCTAGTGGGGGAATACTATATCAGAGAAGAGCTGGACCTAAAGGCCATCGCCATCTTTAAAAAGATACTCGTATTGAATCCCAAAATGATTGAGTCATATTATAAACTTGCTGATCTCTATTATAAGAGGGGGCTCTCTGGAGAGGCCAAGGTTCAATATCAAAAGGTCTTGAAGATCAATCCCAAGGATAGAAAGGCGCGAGAGGGCTTAAAGCAGTTAGAGAAAAAGATGGCCAAGGGCAGCGCCCTGGGCAAAAGGATTATTGAGGATAAAACCAGGGAGAGCGATCCGGTTTGGAACACTATCTTGCAGGAGCTTCAACGACAGTTATCTGCCCAGCTAAGGGATGATGATTACCAAGCTCACTACCATTTAGGAATTGCCTTTAAGGAAATGGGCCTCTTGGATAAGGCCATAGAGGAGTTTAAAAGCGCCCTCACAGACCCAAATCTGGAGTTTGACGGCTATTTGATGATGGGGATGTGCCATCGTGAAATGGGGGGGTATGATAAGGCAATAGAATATTTCAGAAAAGGGCTCAGGATAAAGGGCCTTACCAATAAACAGTATGAACACATTTACTATCAATTGGGACTGACTTTTGAGGAGTGTGGGCAGACGGAGAATGCCCTCGAGGCCTTCAATAAGGTGAACGAACTCAAGGGAAGTATTCCTTCCCCTGAGTTTCAATCGAAGGTGAGGAAACTGAAGGAACAATTGCAGAGTGGATGATTCCCTCATTCCCTGTATTCCACCTTACCTAAAATTATGCCCAGAAAAAATCCCAACAAGAAAGATTGGATTATTCTCGAAATAGTGAGAGATTTCTTGCGCTCTTACATTCAATTCAAGTCAATTTTTGAAAAATACAAAAGCAATACCTTAAGATTCGAAGATTTAGACGAATTTGTTACGGATAAAGACCCCACTCTAGCCCTCTTCAATCTAAAAGAGTCCTGCCACATACTCTACCGAGACCAAGAGGAGAAAAACTGTCGTGATGAGGAGACACTGTTAGATCTAGCTGTGGGTTCTATCTTCCACGAGGCCATGAAGATCCGGGAGTGTCTCTACCAGCTTGAGATATATAAACCCCGATATATGCAAATCAGAAACAGGCTGGGGACATCTGAACATGAAAGTAATTTGCTCCGGGTGTTTGAAAAGATTGGGTTAAGGGCCGAGAAGAGGTTGGCAGAGAGCATGACGGAGGCCAAAAGGCTCTTTCAAGATACACTCAAACAACTTGCTGTTCTTCTTACCGGTTACAGAGATAATCCTGTATTGATGAGGTTCCTATTGCGAAACAAGGACCTTTTGCAAAAGGCCTTTGGCAAGAGGAAGGGAGTGAAGCTAATCACTGAAATCTTCCCTGGAGGTTTGGGCGAGGCCTATGAGGTAGAGGGGAAAGGTTACTTGGAAAGCGAGCATTACGATCTGGCGGCCGAATTCTTTTATCAGGCCCTTAAACACAGACCTCATGATGAAGGTCTGAAGGGCCTTTACCTTTATGCTCGAGGTATGGATGGATATTACAGAGATAGATACCATGAAAGCTTGAAATCTTTTCACAAACTCTTCCCCCTGGCAAATAGGTTGAAAAATGGCAAAGGATATCTTGAAAAGGTGGAGGAGGTATGCAGGAAAATTGGGCGTGAATGTCTAGAAGATAAAAAAAGGAAAATGGCCCACCTCGCCTTGCAGCTTGCTGAGAAGCTGAGAAGATCGTCAATGCAGGGCTAAGATTGCCTATTTACGACTAATTATGTCCCAAATGTCATAAAAATGTAAGGTAGTCTGTCCTGTCTGTAACAATCCAAACCTCCAAAGAAAGGGAGATATTCCCCTCTTATTCCCGTGGGGGGTGATTCTGCCCCTTCAGTACGACTGGAAGTTGTAGCAGATGCCCAGCTACTAGTTGCTCTACCTGTAACAGTATTAGAGATGCCTAAGCAGCTCCTTTTGACGGTAATCCTCCAAAAGGGACGGATCTTCTCGCATGGTCAAGAGCTCTCGGTCCAAGGATTGAAGAAGGGAGGACTTATCCTCAGGCATCCTTCCATCTAAGGGAAGGTAGTTGGAGATGTGATCGCTCACAAACTGAGAGGTTACCTTCAGGCCAGCGATAATCCTCCTCTCTTCCTTCAAGATTAGATCGGGAGGGGGCAACACAAACTCCCCCCTCTTTCTCATTTCAAAGAGAGGGGACCCTGGTTGGGGGATCAGGGTCCGGACCCTGATAAAGTGCGGGTCTATTTTATTGAGGACTTCTATAGTACCATCAGCATGTTCCCTCCATCGCTGCGCACCGCCGATCCCGAGCAGGATATAGAGGGAGAGCTCAAAACCCGCCTCCTTGGCCTTAAGACCGCCCTCGATCATCTCCTCTGGGGTGGCCCCCTTTTTGATAAACCTCAATGTCTCCGCGTCACCTGTCTCCAGCCCCACGTGTAAACGGACTAAACCCACCTGACGTAATTCCTTCAGCTCATTCAGGTCCTTTCTAGCGATGGTCTTGGCGCGAGCATAGCTGGTAACGCGCTCCAGATGTGGAAAGGATTCGTAAAGGGAATGAATAATCTCAATGAGAGAGTCGGTCTTGACCACTAAGCTGTTTGAATCCCCGATAAAGGCCCAGCGGGCCACTCCCCCATAGAGATAGGCGGCCGTCTCAATATCTCCCTTGATCTCCTCTAAGGATCTCCTCTCAAAAGGGATCTCTTTATACATGGAGCAGAAAAGGCACTTGTTCCAAGGACATCCCCTAGTGACCCGGAGCAAAAGGCTATAGGCCTCACTGGGAGGCCTATAAGGGGGAAAATCATACCCCCTCTCCTTCAACCTCAGTCTACCAATCGCCATTTTCTCCCCTGCTTAACCAGGTAAGCCCTTTGTAAACTCCAACCAACGCTTCCTTTCCTCTTTGCCCATCTCCATCAACAACACCCCAGCCTCAAAAGGATGTGAAGGACCGTTCGATGCCTGCCTGAACCAAAGGACCTTCCCCTTTCCTCTTAATGTATCCCCCTCTGTCGGAAGTTCCCATTCTAAATCAAGCCCCCTCCCCTCTTTCATGGCATCGGTAAGGATGTGAAAGCCATCTACCATGACCCTATCCACCTCGATTACAAAGCCGTCCTCTGCCAACTCCTTGGTATTTCCTTCTACCCACGAAGTAAGTCTCTTCCCCTTTACGAGGTCAAAGAGCCTCAGCCTTGTTGGCATCAAGACCTTAGTCCTGAAGAACCTTCCTTTCTCAACGCCCCTTTTCCGCCAAATACCCTTTGACACATTCCTGCTCACGGTTTTTTTAACATTAAAGCATATTATATTGATAAGTCAATAAGTTGCTTTGGATCTTGTCCCATTTAGTACCTGGAATTGAGAGAATTCAAGGGGTCAATCAGCTATTAGCCATCAGCCATATTTAATTATCACTCAAGTGAGTAAGTCAATTACTTAACGGGGCAGGCGAAAGTCGGATCTCAGCGTTTTTGACTAAACGCTGAGTGCTGAACGCTTACACAGGGCTTAGAGGAAGGTCTCTTTGATCTTGGAAATGGCCTCCTCCACCCCACCTGGGGCCTCAACTTTGAGTCTCTCTACCAGCTCTTCCACCTTGCGATGTAATAAGGTATCAGACATATCCTCCATGGTATTATAGATCCCTGCCCTCTTCCCCAGCCTGAAATTGAGCTTTTCCTCAGGGGGAAGGGCCAGGAAGGCATCGATGATCTTCAACATCTTCTCTTTTTCCTTGGGAAGTTTGCCCTCTACTTCCATCAACAAGTTGAGGATATGATCGCTCAAGAAGGTACTGTTGATCCCATTGAGACTTTCTATCAATAGCCTCTCCTCAACGATCATCTCCTCTTCTGTCTGAAGGACGAAGTCACCCTCATCTATCTTCTTCTGTAAAGGCATCTGGGGGAGGACCTTTAAGGTACGTAGGCGGATGAAATGGGGGCTGACCTGGTTTAATACCTTGGCTGTTTCCAGGGCATGTTCCCTCCACCACCTCCTTCCTCCCAGGCCCAGGATCACATACTCTGAGAGCTCAATGCTGGATTCCATCACCTTCTTGCCGGCCTTGATGTGTTCAGCTGCGGTGACCCCCTTGTTCATATACTCCAGCAAGAAGTCCCAGCCGGATTCAAGGCCAACATGTAACCTCGTCAGGCCTGCCTCTTTAAGCTCCTTAAGCTCCTCGACGCTCTTCCTCTTGGCTATGGTACTTGACCTACCATAACTGGTAACCCTTTCCACGTGGGGAAATTTATCCTTTAAAAATTTGAGGATCTCGATCAGTTCCGATGTCTTTAAAACAATGGAATTGGCATCTTGTAAGAAGACGTGCTTCCCCCCGAAATATAGCCAAAGGGCGATGCTACGGAAATGCTCATCATAAAGACTGAAGGTGGCCTCCACCACCTCCCTGGTTATCTCTCCTCCATAGCCGGATCTCCAAGACAAGGCCTTTATCTCGTCAGCTATGTCCTTGGCGGCCTGGATGTCCGCCTTGACCTCTTGGACCGATCTCTTTTCAAATCTTTTCCCTTTGTAGGTATGACAAAAGGCGCACTTATTCCACGTACAGTTCCTGGTGGCCCTTATCAAAAGGCTATAGGCCTCACTGGGCGGTCTTATCGGTCCTTGCTCGAAAGCAAATTTATCCCTCTCACTTTCCATAAAAAATACACCCTTCCTTTAGAATTTAACCATTGAGAGGTATCATTTCCACTTAAGCCCCCCCTTTCCTCCCCTTTGATACCGCCATACAGCCTCATTATGTTCTCTTAGGCTGACAGAAAAATGATGGGACCCATCATTGCGGGAGACAAAATAGAGGTATTTGACCGGGGCAGGATACAAGGCCGCCCAGATGGATGATCTCCCAGGATTGGCTATGGGGCCGGGGGGCAGGCCCCGAATCAAATAGGTATTGTAGGGTGTTCTCCTCTTGAGGTCTTCTTTTCTGAGATTGCCATCGAAGTCCTCAAGGCCATAGATAACGGTAGGGTCACTACAGAGGGGAATCCCCCTCTTCAGTCGATTATGGAAGACAGCGGAGATCAAGGGGCGTTCCTCGTTAAGACCTGTCTCTTTCTCGATGATGGAGGCGAGGATGATGACCTCCCTATCCGTTAGACCCAACTCAGCGGCCCGCAGGGAAAACTCCGGTTTATAGACCTCCTTAAAATTCCCGACCATTGTCTTTATCACTTCCTCTGGGGCAAGTCCTCTGGAGAAGAGATAGGTATCAGGGAATAGATAACCCTCTACACCTTCTCCCTCTATCCCCAAACTGGCCGCAAATTCACAGGAGAAGGCCAGTTTGAGAAACTCCTCTTGTCTGTTGATGATCCCCTTTTCTTTCAAATAGGCGGCGATCTGTCGGACATTATAACCTTCAAGGATGGTTATCCGATATTTTATCACCTCCCCTTGGACGAGTTTCTGCAGGATGTCTTGGGGGAGCATGGAAGTGCTCAGACCATATTCTCCTGCCTTCACCCTCCCTGTGGCCCCAAGTATCCTCGCCATGAGATAAAACCTGGTCGGGCTGCGCAGCAGTTCTTCCTCCTTTAGGATATGCAATATCTCTTTAAAGGTGGAACCCTTAGGGATCAACACATTCCTTTCCTCTGCCCCAAAATTCGGGGGAAGGGAGAGGAATAAAAAAGTATCCAGGAGGAGGTAGAAGGCGAGCAGAAGTGCACCCAGAGAAGATACCTTCATAAGACGGCCCTTCATTCTTGATTCCCTCCCCCTTCATATTGGGTCAGGCTATCGAGATAACCCTGCAGGATAAGGGCGGCAGCCAGCTTATCCACCACCTTTCGCCTCTTCTTTCTGCTTAGGTCCGCCTTTAAAAGCAGACGGGTGACCTCTGCTGTGGTCCATCTTTCATCCCAGAGGATTATGGGAACGGATAAAGATTCTTCCATCTTTCTCACAAAGGACAAGACCCTCTGAGCCACTTCTCCCACAGAACCATCCATATTTTTGGGGAACCCCACTACGACCTCAGAGACCTCTGCGGTCGCTATAAGCTCCTTTATTTCCCTTAGGTCGTCCTCTATACCCCTTCTGTCCAAGACCTTTAACCCTTGAGCAGTCCATCCCAGCTCGTCGCTAATGGCAATACCTATCCTCTTTTCTCCCACGTCCAGCCCTAAGATCTTCATAGACCTACCTTTTTTCTAAAAATACCATCTTCTCCTCCCTTTTTCCAGGGGTTAAATTTAGGGGCTTGACAAAAAGGGGTATTTGTTATAAATTGCACAAAGTCATCGGCAATTAACTAATAAACAAAAACTTAGAAAGGGTATGCTTTTTAAATAAAATAAGGAAAGGAGGGGGTTTTTATGGATTTTGCTCTTACTGAAGAACAAGCAATGTTACAGGACATGGCACGAGACTTTGCTCAGAATGAGATTGCTCCCACAGTAGAGGAAGATGAGAAAAACGATGTATACAACGAGAAAATTGTTAAAAAAATGGCAGAACTCGGCTTTTTTGGTTGTATTGCCCCGGGAAAATATGGTGGTAATGAAATGGGCCATCTTGCCGCCGTCATCGCAACCATGGAGGTTGCCAAAGAGAGCCCTTCTTACGGAGTCACATTTAACCTCCAGATGAATGCCATTCAGAGCGTACTGCTGGCGTTTGGGACCGAGGAACAGCGTGAAAAGTATATCCCCCCCCTTATTACAGCAGAGGAGTACGGTTGTTTCGCATTGACTGAGGCGGACACTGGTTCGGATGTAGCCTCCATGAGGACCACGGCTCAAGAGGTGGATGACGGCTATGTCCTGAACGGAAGCAAGATGTGGATTTCCGGTGTGCCCGTGGCAACTGTTGGGATCATCTTTGCTATGACCGATCGTGAGAAAAAGCACAGGGGGATGTCAGCGTTCATGGTCGACATGAAGACGCCCGGAATTGAACAGAGGGCAATAACAGAAAAGTTGGGGCTCCACAGTTCTCCCACAGGTGAGATCATCTTTGAAGATGTCAAAGTGCCTAAAGATGCCATAGTCGGCAAACCGGGTGACGGCTTTAAGATCGCTATGTATATGCTCGACAGAACGAGGCTTTCCTGCGCTGCTAGGGCAGCAGGGGTTGCCGAAAAGTGTTTTGAGCTCGCCAAGAAATACGCCAATGAAAGGATTCAGTTTGGCCAGTCAATCATTAATTTTCAGATGATCCAAGATCAGTTGGCGAGGATGTGGTGTGAGCATGAGGCAGCAAAGCTCTTGGTCTTGAAGGCTGCCTGGACTGTGGATAACCTGGAGAAGGTGGGAGGCAGACCAACAGTTAACATCTCTACTGCAAAATACTACGGTGCCGAAGCCGCAGTTATGGCGGCCAATGAGGCGACGAAACTGTATGCATCCTATGGTTATGGTACAGAATATCCGATTGAGCGATACTACAGAGATGCCAAATCCTATCAGAGTGTTGAAGGCACCTCAAACATCCAAAAGGTCATCATTGCCAGAAGCTTCATTGAGAAGAAGGAGTAAAAATGGAACTGACTGTACCTATGGTAGGAAAGATAGTAAAAGTCTTGGTTCAGATGGGCGATCAGGTCAAGGAGAACGATCAGGTGGCCACCTTGGAAGCCATGAAGATGGAGATGCCGGTGGTGGCCCCCGAGGGGGGTGTCGTCAAGGAGATCAACATAAAACCGGGTGATGAGGTAACCTCAGATACCGTTCTCATGATCATAGAGTAGGCCTCTCCCTTGGGGAAGGGAGGTGAGAAGCAGATGAAACTGGAAGGGAAGGCAGCGGTGGTTACTGGAGGTGGAAGGGGGGTGGGAAGGTCTATCTCTTTGGCCTTTGCCAGAGAAGGGGCCGACATTGTGGTCAATTATGTCTCCAACCCCAAAACAGCCAGTGAAGTTGTAGAGGGGATAAAGGGCCTCGGGCGAAAAGGGGTGGCTGTACAAGCCGATGTAGCGACCAAAAAGGGGGCAGAGGCGGTAATCCAGGCCGCGGTGGATGAGTTTGGCACGATAGATATCTTGGTCAACAATGCGGGCTTTACCCGACCGTCCATGCTCCATAAGATGACCGAAGAGCAATGGTATGCTGTGGTAGATATCCACCTCAAGGCCCCTTGGCTCTGTATCCAGGCCGCCTGTAAGTATATGATGGAACAAAAAAGGGGCTCCATCATTAATGTCACCTCCGTAGCAGGTCTTGTTGGTACTGTAGGTCAAATCAACTACAGTGCCGCCAAGGGGGGGGTGATCGCTCTGACCAAGTCTGCGGCGAGGGAGTTGGCTAGGTATGGGGTCAACGTGAACTGCATCTCCCTGGGGATCGTTGCAACGGATATGACGGAAAAGATCAGGACTGATCCGAAACTCTCAGAGATATATATGGGTCGCATCCTCCTGAAACGTTTTGCCGAGGCCGAGGATATAGCTCCCCCCTTCGTCTTCTTGGCTTCTGACGATGCCCGTTATATCACCGGCCAACTCCTCTGCGTAGACGGGGGCTATGGAATGACCTAAATACACAAACAAGGAGGAAAAGAAATGGCAGCAGTACCAGACAAAATCCAGACATGGCAGATGGTACAGCCATGGAGCAAGGACAGAGAGACGGGGAAGGTAACTGAAGGGAGGATCGAGAAGACTGATATTCCCGTCCCTGAGTTAAAGGCAGGGGAGGTCTTGGTGGAGGTGGCGGGGTGTGGGGTCTGCCATACTGACCTCGGGTTTTTCTTCGACGGAGTTCCTACAGTGAGCAAACCTCCGCTCACCCTAGGTCACGAAATCAGTGGTGTCGTTGTAGCAGGGGATGAAAAATGGATCGGCAAAGAGGTTATCATACCGGCTGTTATGCCCTGCAGGCAATGCTACCTTTGCAAGATCGGTAGGGGTAATCGCTGCCTCTTTCAAAAGATGCCTGGAAATAGCATTGGTATTTATGGTGGCAACTCAAGCCATATCCCTGTTCCTTCAGTAGACCTCTGTGAGGTAAAAGACCGCGGTAAATTCCCCCTATCTCACTTAGCAGTTATCGCCGATGCCATGACCACCCCTTATCAGGCAGCCAAAAGGGCGGACCTACAGCCTGGGGATAATGTCATCGTTATCGGGGCTACCGGTGGTGTCGGTGTCCATATGGTACAGACTGTGAAGGCCTTGGGGGCTGCAAACGTCATCGGGATTGCTCGCAATCCCGAGAAGCTTAAGAGGGCTTTGAACTACGGGGCGGACTTCGTTATTAGCTCAGTCGATAAGACACCGCGGGATGTCCGCAATGAGTTCAGAGGTCTCTGTAAAGAAAATGGGATCGAGGCAGGTTACGGGTGGAAGATATTCGAGGTTACAGGGACCAAGCCTGGACAGGACATTGCCTTGGAGCTCCTTTCCTTTATCGGTAAGCTCATCGTGGTCGGTTTTGGATTGGCCAAGAACGAATACAGCATCTCCCGACTTATGGCCTTCGATGCCGAGATTATCGGTACATGGGGCTGTCTGCCCGAGTATTATCCCATCGTTCTCGGCATGGTCTTGTCAGGGAAACTCGAACTCGAAGCGTTCGTAGAGACGAAGCCGATGAGCCAGATTAATCAGATCTATGACCAAGTACACAAGGCAGGCTCACCTGCCAAGAGGATTGTTTTGACACCAGATTTCTAAATAAAAATTTTAAAAAAATAGAAAGGAGAGCATATTATGTTGATGGATTGGTGGCCGAGAGACAACGAGGAAAAAGATCACCATCTATGGGGAGACGAATTTTTTGGGACCGAACCTCCGTGCACCATGTATGAAAAGAAGCCCATGATCGACCCCAAAACTGGTGAACCTGTTGAGGGCCTGTACACTGCATGGATCACCCTCAACAACCCCGCTCAGTACGGTTCTTACACCACCGAGATGATTAAGGGCGTTATCGCAGGGATGCACAAAGGTTCCATGGACAGAGACATAGTCGCCATAGTCTTTACCAGTGTTGGAGATCGAGCATTCTGTACTGGTGGAAATACCAAAGAATACGCCGAGTACTACACCTTGAGGCCTATGGAGTATATGCAGTATATGGACCTCTTTTCAGGGATGATAGACGCCATCCTCAAGGCACGCAAGCCTGTCATCTGCCGCTGCAACGGGATGAGGATTGCGGGTGGACAGGAGATCGGCCAGGCCTGTGACTTCACCGTCGCAGCCGATACCGCAACCTTTGCCCAGGCTGGTACCAGACATGGTTCAACACCTACTGGCGGCTCAACCAACTTCTTGACCTGGAACCTTACTATGGAACACGCCATGTGGCAGGCGACCTCCAATGAGCAGTGGAGCGCCTACAAGATGGAGCGCCTCGGCGCCATCACCAAGGCCCTTCCCATAAAGAAAAACGCCAAAGGTGAGTGGGTCCGTGACCCTCGAGTTATCACTGACAACTACGTTGAAAACGGCGAAATTGTCTACGGCGAGTTCAAGAAAGGTGCAGAGTACAAGGAGGGCCAGGCAATGCTCAAGGAGCTCCAGACCGACTGGACGCTGCTCGATAATTACGTCAACGAAATGATCTGGACACTAAACCAGACCACCTACCTCTGCCTGATGACGACTATAGAGAGTGTAAGGATGAGGAAGAAGTTCTTCTGGGATGCTGAGAAACAGTACCAGTTATACTGGCTTGCTGCCAACATGAATACCGAGGCCTTCCTTGGCTTTAACGCATTTAACGTTAGTTCTCAGAAGCTGATTGAAGGACGCCGCGAGATCGATTTTCTCGAGTACCGGCGTCAGCTCGCCAAACTTACTCCGTATCCCGATCTGGTACCGGAGGTCTTTCCGAAGAAGAAATAATAACACCTCCTCACCACAAAAGAGTGGGGGGCTCTATTTTAAAGCCCTCCACTCTCCCCCTTTTAAAGAAATACGCTACTCCTAGAGTTTAAGCTCTATATGGATCATATCACCTTTTTGGAAACCCATCTTATCGAAGAAGTGCAGTAGGTCCCAATCCTTCCAGTTTACAAAGGTATAGATGGTATCCACCCCCACCTTCTTCAAATTGGCCGCCATCTCCTTGAAAAGGATCCTGGCGATCCCCTTTTTCTGGTACTTGGGGTGGATTCCAATAGTATCGATCCAGCCTACCGTATCGGGGATACCGTATTCCCATCCACTGGCATCCCCCAGGATGAACCCCACCACCTTATCATTTAATTCCGCCACTAAAGAGGCCATGGGCGACCTGTTCTCCGAAAGCTCTATCTTCATACTCCAATAGTCGGACCTCTCTTTTCCCAATACCTCCTTATCTATCTCCACGATGGCATCCAGATCGCTATAGCTCAAAGCCCGTATCTTGACTGGTTCCATTAAGTCCATCTCTTTCCTTCCCTCCCTGCTTTTTTGGCTGTGCACAACCTTTTTTTAAAAAGTATAGCGAGGGTTTGATCATTGTCAAGGAAAGGGAAAAAGAAAGATAGTGACAGGTTGGATGAAGAGTCGTAGATCTCACTGCAAATATCTGCTGGCTTCCTTGGGGGCCAGTTCTTTAGTGATGAGGGGTCAGAATTCAAAATAGCATTCCGAGGGAATCAGAACTTCCCAGATGGTGAAGGTCCCCCTGTGCAACCATACTTTAGATATAGCATGAACTTTGCAGGGAAAACATAAGGTGCTAATACACTTAAAAAGATTCTCATTTCAAATGCAAAGCCACAGAAGGTTGCCCTCAAATCCACTCTCGGCCCCCCGAAGAGACCTATATAACCAGGGATAAACTGATTTTACACGCACACTTTCAGTGCACCGTATGACTCAGTGACGATGAAGATAGAGGAGGTCTATGATGAGTTTACCCTTGTTGTCTTGGAAATGGAGAAGGAGGTAGCTGTTAAGGGGGATGTGGACTTCCCTGGCACCGCAGGACGGCTTCAGTTAGTAAGCGAAAGGCCGGGGATGATTAGAGTGGTGGCGAGGTATCATAGACTGCTGGCCCAGATGCATTCCGTCCTGGAGGGTATGGGCTCCGTGCGGGTGTCAGATGAGACGGGAGGCCGCAACAAGGAGAAGAATGACCCTGCCAATGAGGAGATATCAAAGGTTCCCGTAGAGGTTTCCCCCATAGAGGAGACCATAAAGGAGAGGATGACGATGATCGAGGACGTACTGGAATATGCGTCCTCACATACGGGGATATCGGTGAAGTTGCTGGCGGCTGTGGCGTGGGCCGAGAGCAGGATGATCCCCTGCGCGGTAAACGTGAAGGGTGTCCCGTGCGCTCATGATCATCAGTGCTTTGTCAATGACTTCCTGTGATAGAAAGGATACAGAGATTTGCGACAAATTCCGGAAAGCTTATAAGGATATAGTACTACATCAAATCGCAAAAGCATCACCGGAGTGACGACTGCTTCGTCCAGAACCTCATCAGTGGCGGTGAGTTGCGATACACAATCTTCAGCTCCTTCGGGTTTTCGCCTATTCCCTGGCGAGAAGAGGTATTATCTTTAGAATGTAAAATCAGGCTCAAACCTACAAAATACATGTGATAAGCCAGCCCTCCAAAGGGGCCTTTTTTATTGCCCGAGCATGGTTAAATATGATAAAATTTGTAAATCTGTTAAGGGTAAATTTTCATTTATTTTAAAAATTTTCATTTCAACTACAAAGTCACAACCAATTTGAACCTTTCTTAAAGAAGATGCCACTTATTGGATATTAGCTACTACGAGTAGGAGCACAAATTTCTACCTAGTGGTCTGCCCGCCTTTTTGGGGGGAAGAGAGGTGAAAGTGATGGAAAAGATTATTAATGGTGAACTGTATGACACAGGCAAAGCAAAAGTTGTGGCCACGAGCGACAATTGGGGCCATGAATATGGGGTGTCACGAACTCTTTTTAAAACCCTTGAAGGCCGGTTTTTTGTGTATTACCAGATAAGATTGGGAGAAAAAAAGGAAACATTAGAAGCGATATCAAAAGAGCAGGCAAAAAAGGTATATAAATCCTTGCCAGTCTATGAAATGGACTACGAAGAGGCCTTTGAAGAGGCGCCAGAAGTGGACATAGACATCATTTTTAAAGGAGGTGAATAGTTAGAGCATGAGGCCTCTCACTCCGAAAACACGTATACATTATATTGAGGTTGAGCCTCTGAATTTAAGACCGCATATATCTTGCCAATTTCAAAGCCTTACAATATTTTTCGAGAAAAAATTTTAAGGTTGCGTCTTTATATGTGGAAATTTAGAGCGGGGTTGATTTCACCACTAATTAGGGTCCCCAAAAAATAGGGGCCTTTTTATTGCCCGAAAGTTTACATTAAATCTGACATTAACCTCATTCCTGGCTGAATGATAGTGATCAACAGAGGTGAAGATACGAAAACCATATTAAAACATTTGTGATGGGTTGGAAATTACAGATAATAGCAAAAATCTACGCCTTTTATTTGAAACGCAAATAAACAGAATAGTTAAAGGTACCCAGTTGGTTACTTCATCTTGAAATAAATCGACTAACGTTTTGCGGATAAAAGAAGTTGCCGAAGGCAATTGGGGGAAATCTTTGATTTTCCTTTTATCCGCTGTTGTGCGAAGTTCTACCCAATCAGCATTACCCTAAGAACTTTCTCAAATTTGCTGCTCTTAGAACATACTCTCCTAAATTTTCAGCCCTATTTTCCATTAATGAACCTGCAATATAATCCGTTAGTTCTCTATGCTCTTCGTCAGTCTCAAAATCTGGGATATCTCTAACTACTGCTTCAAGACCTTTTGGTAAAAAACCCGTACTTGGGTTAAAATATTTGAGAGAATCCCTTAAATCATCTTCAAAATGCACATAACCCTCTCTTAGAAATTGCATGTCATCTTCATCCAGAGCATTCCAGCCCAAAATTTCCGGCGGCAAACCTATGGAATAGAGTGCAGCCGTAAATGTTATCGCTCTTGGCAAACTAATTCCTTCAACCTCACGCGAGTAGCCGAAAAGACCTATATGCAATTTCCTTTTTCTCCTGCTTGGAACATATCTTGCGACTTCATTAATTGTTGGTGCTAAAGCTATCACTTGTCTTCTATATTCTTCGGAATATTTTCTAATTATCTCCAAGCATTTCCTTTCATCTATTTCTTGAGGTAAAGCTGTTTTTCTTTCCTGCAGTTTTATTATAGCTTCTCTGACTTTATCAGGAGAATTGTCATATTTGAATGCAGATTGAATAGTAAATGTATGGCTGCTGGGATATTCCTCCATAACTCTTTCTACTGTCGATGGTTTGAGATTGCCTCTGAAAGGAGCTGAACCCACACCCACAATAGGATAAATCTCAACACCTATATCTTGCGACAATTTTTGCAATCTCTGAAGAACAATCTTATTTAAAAGAACAGCACTGATGAGTCCATAATTCATTGCCGGGTCTGACCTTGCCAAGAAAACCCTTTGATATTCTACATTCTTGCCTTGCAAATATTCTCTGGTCATGTTGTGTGCATCAAGCATATGTTCCATGTCTTCAAAAAGAGGTATAACATTAATTCTTTCAGGCTTGAATTCTCCAATCCATTCAGCGATTGTTATATCTCCTTCTCTAAATGGTCTATTCTGTTTTCCCACAACAAAATCACAATAATACCTGTAAACTCTATCAATACATTTAGATGATGCTGTCATTGGCAGGATAACTTCAAAGATAGGTGGTGTATCCTCTTGATAAAATAATTTAGCAGCATCAAAAGACCTGGGTATGCTTTCCAATGTTTCCAATAATATTTTTGCTTCAGCCTTTTCTACGGTGGGGTTGGGTACTCTTAGAGTTATGAATAAGTCTCTACCCAGTTTCTTGTCTCTGAAGAAGGACTCATACTTTGCCAACAGTTTTTTAACTACATAATTATCAACTTCCTTACCTTCACAATCCCACATCTGTTCATCGCAGCCTAAATGAGAGAATGCATAATATGCTTCCTGTATTTCATCCTCTCCGCCAAGTTCAGTGTTCTCTGCAAAAAACGGGGAATTTACATTATCAGGGTGTTGGGTGCTCATGCATTTTGGTATTTTTGTCATTTGAATCACTCCATAGTTAGAGTATCTTTTTGTATTTATTAATTCTTAAATCGAGTGGGTGGAATTTCGCACAACGTCATATAAACGAAGTTATAAGTTCATTTATACTTATCTCATACGAATATCCTATTGACATGGATTTCCTTACGAGCTTTAGACAATACTAGCAGATCAAAGAAGCAAGTCAATTATTATGGGAACCTTTTTCCGCAGGGTTTCTGGGTGTCTACTTCTCCTAACTGAAATACGCAAATTCCTTCAATTCAAATACATACAATATTTGATCCACAAATCTTCTTTGGTTTTGGAGTGATATAAAGGACTTAGGTCTTGATTTTTAATATTTTAGGTGAAGAATATGTGGTGAATTCAACCCACAGCTCCTTCTTCGGTGCCA
>JAFDHG010000049.1 GCA_019308925.1 Deltaproteobacteria bacterium | reverse complement strand
GCCTTTCCTCCGGCGTGAGCACGGAAAGGATATAATCTTCAGGACTAACCTTTGTTGTCGCTTTCATCTTAAGCACTCCCTTTCATTGACTTTCTTATCTAAGACAATAAGCCAGTTATCCCATTGGCATGAGTAGTGATAGGTTGGTTTGACTTTTATTGCTCTCTTGAGTTCTTTCATCATTAATTTTCCCATCTTAACTTTCTGCCTCTCATAGTATAGTAGCCATAAAATTATGAAATTCCCATGCTTGTTAAAATGTCAAGGGGCCTCGCTTGCTCTAATTTTTGCTTGCTCCACAGTCTCCCACATTCAGCAATAATTGATAAATTATCAATAGCTGTAAAGTGATAAAGTTTTTGAATCCCATGTTTATCAAGAATCTTTTTCATTTCGTTGGCTACTGGATGAAGGGATATAACCACTTTTGAACAAATCCTCCAACTTAAACATTAATTTCCAATAAGTTATTTGTATCATTCCCAAAGATGTCCACTACCTTAACTAACACCTGATAGTTTCCTGGTTTCTTATAAGGATAGGAGCATTTTATCTCTAAACTTGGATGCTTCCGTGTTCTAAAGAACTGCCACCGTGCAAAAGGTTCTACCCTCCTTATAGGAGAAAGAGTGCAAATAGTCAAGAAAGAAGTGAAGGGGTTTCAAAGGGGGTATTTCTTTAAGACCTCCTGATAGTCCTTCACCTCCTCTTCCTTCCCCCTCTTAAGATAACCGTTGATAAGAATCCGACACTTTCGGTGGAGCTCCTGGATGGTGAGTCCCCGCATCTGAGGGGTTAAAACTCCCATTTCCAGGATCTTTACTAGGGCTATCACCCGGTACCTATCAGTACCCCAACTGCGCTGGGAGAGTTGATTGGCATGCCCTCCCCTCTTGACGATCAGCCTTTGAGGGATGAGGAATACGGGAAAGCGGGATGCCACCCGTAACCACAGGTCATAGTCCTCACAGACAGGTAGACGGGGGTCAAAGGCCCCAACCTGTGCGAAAAGACCCCTGCGCATGAGGGCTGATGAAAGGCTGATGATACAAAGGGGGAGGCAGTGGGAATAGATCCACCCTGAATATTTGGCGTGTTTCTTCTTGGGGTTGACCCTCACCCCTCGCCTGATCCAGATCTCATCGGTATAGCAGATCTGGGCCTCAGGGTGCTGATCCATAAAGGCGACCTGCATCTGGAGTTTTTTTGGCAACCAGAGATCATCGGAATCCAGGAAGGCGATGAATTCTCCTCTGACGAGCTCTATACCACGGTTGCGGGCTGCACTGACCCCTTGATTGGCCTGATAGGTATATATTAACCTATCTCCATACCTCTTGAGGGCCTCTCCCGTACCATCGGTGGAGCCATCGTCCACCACGACCAGCTCAAAATCCCCATAGGTCTGGGCGAAGACGGAGTCCATTGCCTCAAGCAAAAAGTCCTTCCTGTTATGGGTAGGGATGATCACCGATACCCGAGGCATGCACCTCCTCCCCTTTTGCCCTTCTTTAAATAATCCTACCCAACATTATTAATTATTTCCTTTGAAGATACACGATATGGGAAAATACGGGATTATGTTTTAATTACAACTTTTAAAAATGGGCAATGGAAGGGATATATGGACCTAATTAGCAAATTATGTCGCTTAATAAGTCCAAATAATCTGACAGAAGCCTTGTTATGAGAAAATTTTTTCTGACCCTCTCTTTCCCTTTATTACCCATCTCTTGTGCCATCAAAGGGTCCTTAAAAATTGTTATAATCATCTCTGCAAATTGTTCTGTATCATAAGGTTCAACTAAAAAGCCTCCTTCACCGTCACTTATTTGGAGAGGGATTCCCCCCACATTTGTAGCTACAACCGGCTTTCCCTTCCATAACGCCTCAGTTATTGCAAGGCAGAATCCTTCCCTTATAGATTTTTGGACCAAGACAGAAGAAAATCTTTGTATAGCATTAACAAGAATATGGTCCTTACCCACAACAAATATAACTTCGCCTCTATCTATGAACTTTTTGGCCTTACGATATACTTTAGAATATATCTCTATACCTTGGGGGTCATCCAACGCCAGATCATAGCAATAAACCAACCTGCAATCGATCTTTTCCTTTACACGTTTAAATACCTCAAGTAAGCCTTCTGGATCTTTCCAGGGATCCATTCTTGAGACCTGTGTGATAATCGGTTTATCGTTTGGGATACCCGCTTTTTTCAGATATTTTAATATGTCTTTTACAGAGAGTTCCTTGTTCTTCAGGGACAGAGGATCAATAGCGGGAGAAATAATCCTATGCTCTACCGGCAGATCTTCTTTTTGATATTTTTCACTCGAAAAGACAACCATGTCATATTTAAGGATAAAACCTTTCAGGAATTCCCAGAGTCCCTTATTTGGATCTGTCAGGTCTATATGACACCTCCAAACCCATGGCTGCCTCTTCCTGTAGAACCTTATGAGGGGCAGCGGCTGTGGGTCATGTACAATTACACAATCAGCATCTATGTGGCAATAGACGGAGAAGGCCTCATTGGCTCCGACATAGAGTTGCTTTTTCATCTCGGAGAGGTTTATCTTGTTGCCCTGAAGGGCATTATGAAATTTTTTGGTTATAGTGAATAGATCTGGCGTACCATGGAGGATCCTCCAGTCTGTCTCTATCCCTACATTATTCATGAGTGACACAAAGGGGTTTAATATCTCTGCTACACCACCGCCATAATACGTAGAATTGACGTGTAATATACGCTTTCCGTAAAGCCTCCTTGCCTTCCTGTGTATCGCGGATATAGCTTCATCTCCTACAATTTCCCTATAATCCTCCAAACTACGCATATCCATACCTCCAATTGTTTTAAAAATCCCTTCTCATCCTTGCAAACGACAATGAATATCTATTGATCCATTTTTGGGAAAACCCTCTTCCAAATCCCGATGACCTTCTGCTATAAAGATGCCTTCATTCCCTATTCATCGAATTATAGGCAATTTGTCTTATAACTTTAATATCTCGAGTGGTGATAATCAATAAGTATTTATGTGGCTAGTGAATGCCGCCAGGGTGTTGGCCAGATCATGAGTGGTGGCCTCATGACACGACAATGTCCCCGCGGCGCAGTAGGCGATCAACTTCACGCCGCGGGCGCCTGCGGCGTGACCTTCCCTGGTCTTCCCCAACTCCTGGGCCAAGGCATACCTCTTGATAGCCCTTTCATCCAGATCTACGACCCTGGGCCAGTAGGTCTCCCCGACCCCCAGGACGAAATCCTCTTTGATCAACTCCTGAAAGTCTTCAAAGGAGAACCCCTTGCTGCCCTCATACTCAGGAAAGGGGGGGATCATGGAGGGGGTCAAGACGAATATCCGCAGGGGAAGATCTCGAGAGTCCTCGATGAACCAGGCAACCCCATTCTTGCCAGCGGCATTGGCGATCATAGCTGACTCCGAGACGGCCGTGGTGTTCCCATGGGGGACGGCATAGCGGGCGTATTCAGCACATTGGAAGATGCTGTCCAAGTGGGTGTGAGGATCGATAAAACCAGGGGTGATGTACATCCCACTGGCATCGATGACCTGGGTGCCATCCCCTATCAGATGACGGGGGTCCTTTCCCACATAGACAATCCTGGCCCCTTTAATCCCCACCGAGCAGTTTTTCTGTATCTCACCGGTGTAGACATTGACCAGGGACCCGTTGAGCATCACCAGGTCTGCTTTCTCTTGGCCCAGGGCGCTCTTTATCCGCCCCCCTATTCTTTCCCCATTATCCCCACCTGCCCGCATACCATCGTCCTTTAACCTTAAAATGACCTTTTAATCAACCTGAATTTCCTATTTCATATTTCCTCTTGAGAAATTCCATCCCGGACTGAGGGTATAAGGCGTAGATTAAGAAATCTTTCGTCGTGCGAGCGATACCCTTGGGCGCCTCCTTGGCCTTCTCCATCTCGGGCTCTAAGACATCAGCAGCACGACAATCAATAGGTGTTTCCCCACGAGGGTAGCCCGTAAGAGCGATCTTTTGTATCTCGGGGTTTACCGGTGCAGGAGGCCTTCCATAAAGGCCATAAAAGTAGTCCTTTACCTGTTGGGTGACCACCTTATAACGGCCAAAAAGGACATTAAGTACCGCTTGTACGCCGACGATCTGGCTGGTGGGGGTGACCAAAGGGGGATACCCCATGTCCTTGCGGGTATGGGGAATCTCCTCATAAACCTCAGGCAGCCTAGCGAGGGCCTTGGACTCCTTCAGTTGTTGAACGAGGTTGGAGATCATTCCTCCGGGGATCTGGTGTTTGAGGACTTGGGTATCAATGACCGCTACCCGGGTGTCGTTAAGAAGCTCCCGATATTTCCCCACCATCTCCTCTACATATTCGCTCAATCGGAAGATAAGATTGAGGTCTAAACCAGGATCCCTTTCTGTCCCCAAGAGGCCTACCAAGAGGGGTTCGCAAGGAGGCTGAGAAGAGCGCATGGCCAAGGGGGCCAGGGCGGTGTCCACGATATCCACTCCAGCCTCAGTAGCCTTGAAATAGGACATTGAGGCCATTCCACTCGTGTAGTGACTATGGAGTTGAACAGGGATATCCAACTTCCTCTTCAGGGCACGTATCAACTCATAGGTGTCAGGGGGGGAAATCAAGCCAGCCATATCCTTTATACAGAGGGAATCGGCCCCGATCTGCTGCAGTATCGTGGCCTTGTTTACGTAGTAATCCAGGGTGAAAACATCTCCACCCATTCTATTCTCAGTGAGGGAATAGCAGAGGGTGGCCTGGGCGTGCCTTCCACACTCTTTAACGGTCTTTATGGACACTTCCAAGTTTCTTTCATCGTTCAAGGCGTCAAAAATTCGGAAAATATCTATCCCGTTTTCTGCAGCCTCTTGGATGAACTCCTTCACCACATCATCTGGATAATTTCTGTATCCTACCAAGTTCTGACCGCGGAGAAGCATCTGTAATGGTGTCGTAGGCATCAACTTCTTCAAAGTATGAAGCCTCTCCCAGGGGTCTTCGTTGAGAAACCGCAGGCAGACATCAAAGGTTGCACCACCCCATACCTCCATGGAGTGAAAGCCCACCTTGTCCATCTCTGGTGCTATCGGTATCATGTCCCCGATACGCAGCCGTGTGGCAAGGATTGATTGGTGGCCATCTCTGAAGGTCGTGTCAGTAATACGTAAGGGGGAAGAAGTCATCTTATCATCTCCTATTTTTTCATCCTTTAGTGCCAGCACCTGAGAGTCTCGTCTTTAAGGCATTATCAAGAATTCAGGCTGTTACCAAAGTCCGAGAATGGTAACAAAAGGGCAAATTTCTGTCAATCCCGATTCCTCTTGCCCTTACCAATGGGATATGGTTTCCCCCTTGACCTTAGCCTGCTTGTGTGCGATATATTTTTCTACATCTATCATCAAGGAAATGGCGGGAGGGGGGGTAATTATGCGAATTCGGCAACCCGGAAAGGTCCGAGAGCAACTGTGGTTTTTGGGCCGCGAAGAATCATGCGTCTATCTTTTGGAAGGATACAATGAGTCCATGATCGTCAGCGGGGGCATGAGTTACCTGGTGCCTGACCTGATCCAGCAGTTTGCGGTATTCGGCATTGACGAGACACAAATCACAAAACTCCTGATCCTCCATGCACACTTCGATCATGTGGGTATTGTCCCCTTTTTTAAACGTCGCCATCCTGAATTGGAAGTCTACGCCTCAGCGCGTGGCTGGAAAATCCTCCAGATGCCAAAGGCCATTCATACCATCAATGAGCTTAGCCGCAACGCTGCCAAGCGAAGGGGAAGGGAGGAAGTTTATGCCACATACGACCTAGATTGGCGAGATGACATCACAGGGACGATCATTTCCGAAGGGGATCGAATCGATCTGGGCGATCTCGATGTCTGCATCTTCGATACTCCAGGTCATTCCTCGTGCTCTATCTCAGCTTACGTGCCCCAGCTCAAGGCGCTCTTTGCCTCGGACGCTGGAGGCATCCCATACAAAGAGACGATCATTGCATCTGGAAATTCCAATTTCACCGAGTTTCAGCAAAGCCTTGAGAAACTAAAGGCCCTCGATGTGGAATACATCTGTGCAGACCACTATGGGTATGTCGGTGGAGACGGGGCCAAGGATTTTATCCGACAGACTATCGAGATCGCCAGGCAGCATCGCGCTTCCATGGAGGAGGCTTACCAGCGGACAGGGGATATCGAGTCCACTGCCCGAGAATTGGCAAGCGCCTTCTGTAAGGAAAATCCCGACTGGGTCGCCTCCCCTGATATCATGGAGGTGGTATACCACCAGATGGTTCGGCACATTGCCAATGCCATGGAGGGAAAAGCATAGACAGTTATTTCTCCAATAACCCTTTGCTTTCACCAAATGGATATACAGGGAAAGTTTCAAGCCTTACAATATCTATCCATGAGGCCCTACTTGCAATCAGCCCTTTAGCATCAGTATCTATAACATTTATAGTCCTACAACCTTGAAGATCAATAAACTCGAAGATAACCTTCACTCCTTCTGGCCATTTCCAGTTCTCTCTCCTCTTCTCCACCTCCACTTCATCCTTTGGTTCCCATGTACAAATATTCATAAAATACATATCAACACCCCCTGTATATTTATTTTCTTTGCAATAACAATTATACCAAATTAAAATTTTTTGGGAACAAATTTTGGGTTTTTTTTGCATGTGACAACTTTAATCGTTCCCAGATCGTAACTTCTCCTTGACATCTACTCTTTTATTCCTTAAATATACACGCGGCATTCCAGCTACTTGCGACTGTAGTAGAAAAACTTGATGCAGAGACATTTGCGGGGCTGATGTTATAGTTGGCTGTATTTTTTAGCATTTGGGAGGAATTGAATGATGCCACCCATCGCGAAAGTTTCAGTGATCGGTGCCGGAGCTATGGGCGCCTTCTACGCCACTAATCTTTTTGACATGGATAAAAACTGTATATCTCTGGTAGCCAAAGGGGAGCGCTATGACCGACTCAAGCAAAAAGGATTGATTGTCAACAATAAGCATTACTCGCTGCCTATAATTAAACCGGAAGATAAGACACCACCCTCTGAGTTCATCATCGTAGCCGTAAAACATCACCATCTTCGAGAAGCCATTCAGGACATTGAGAACAGGATAGGTGAAAACAGCCTGATAGTATCCGTCATGAATGGCATAGACAGTGAAGAACAGATTGGTGCCGTCTATGGGATGGACAAAGTGTTGTACGCCGTTGCAGTTGGTATTGATGCGGTTAGACAAGGCAACAGCATAACCTATACCAAACAGGGAAAGTTATTTTTCGGTGAGGCCAAAAATCCCGTTCTTACCGAACGTGTCAAACGAGCGCAATCTCTTTTCGATCGAGCAGGGATTGCCTATGAGACACCAGATGATATGATTCGAATCCTCTGGTGGAAGTTCATGATTAACGTTGGAATCAATCAGGTCTCAGCCGTATTGCATGCGCCCTATTCGATTTTCCAGACGTCCCAAGAGGCCAGGGAGCTCATGGAATCGGCCATGAGGGAGGTCATGAGCATTGCCAAAGCAGCAAAAGTCCATTTATCCGAAGAAGATATAGAAAACTGGTACTCGGTTTTATCTGGGCTATCACCACAGGGGAAGACCTCCATGCTCCAGGACATTGAGGCCAAAAGGAAGACCGAGGTAGAAATGTTTGCAGGCAAGATGATCGAACTTGGCAGAACGTATGGAATTCCAACGCCGGTGAACCAAACCCTCTTTAGATTAATAAAGGTTATAGAACAATCTTTAGATTAAGGTCAGGATTTTGGGTTTCCGTTCGCTGGAGAACTAGTCGTTGGAAAGGAGGGGAAAGATGTAAACGCCTCAAAAATAATAGGTCAACCAAAGAAAGACGCTATCAGGAGCCTTATTGAGGAAATTGGTGCCCGGTATTTTGAATCCACCGTATTCCGTACCTCTTCGGCCATAATATATATTACCCCCAAAGGTTATCTGGACGTCTTCAAATATATCCCAGACAGCCCGGGGTTGAATTATTCCCGAGGGATCAGCCAAGTTATTGATCACAGTCAAATAGACATTGAACAGAGGGTGTAACTCCACCCTGATGTGGCCGCTTAAGTAAGTCCGGCCTAAGGTAAAGAGCTCTCCCCGGTCCAAACGTTCGGAAATGTCCGGACCAGTAAATGCCTCTGTGTATTCATTGTGAGATAACCCGTTAAAATAAAACTCTATAAACCCGTAAAAATTCTTTCCCCACCACACCCAGGAGTAATCCATATTCGCTACGAGGGACAAGTAGCCCTTCTTGCCCCTATCTTCATTCAGGAAGGTCCATACTCCGTCCAGACGCCAGGCCGCATCTCCAAGGTATCCAGTGCTGCCAAAGCCGATCACTGCATCTTTGTAGTGTTTCGCAGCCATGATATCAAACTCGGTTGTGCCCCAGGCAAAGTGCAGCTTTGCTGCCAGAGAGGATTGGTTCCATTGCACATTTTCCCTTACCAGGTCTCGCCTCGGTACATACAGGAACTGGAACTCACCTATTTTGTTCACGGAGAATTGGGTGGACACCATGTCATCTCCGACCTTGTAGTCCCGCTCGATATCCGCCGGAGAAAAGGGGTTGAAAAGGTCCATGGGGTTAAACAGCAGGCCGTTCCCCCACGTGACCGCCTGCCGGCCGATGGACACAACACCCCATTTCGGCAGCAAGGTCAAGGAGAGCCGGTCTAAGCGGTGATACAGGATATAGCTATCATCCTCATGAATGGTTCCGGTCAAGTCCATCAGGCGACGGTCATCTTCCAAGGGGCGGCCGATCATTAAACCGGCCTTGAAAAGGTCCGGAAAAAGCCGCTCCAATTCTTTTCCCTTACGTCGTGTATCTCCCCCTGAGAGGATAGCTTCATAATGAGCCTCGAAATACCCCCACTTTCCAAAGAAAAGCTTGTTCTTCACTCGGACCTCAGCGTAACCGTCATAGTAAGGCCCAGTGCCCACAGGTTGGAAAAATGATTCGTCTTCAGTCCATGACACGCCCCCGCGGACCTTGACATGCCCACCCCACTCCCATTCGATCTTCTTATACCAGGGTGCGGGAGACAGCGACCGGGTTTCGGAAGAAGCGGATACAGATTGGTTTAAGGAATCAGATGAGGCCCAGGAGGATGTAGGAACGATGTGAGTTATAATAGTCCATAAAAAAATAAAGCCAATAAATGGAGATGTCTTTTTTAAAGTTTCTTTATTCATAAACTCGAAGTCAGTAGTCAAAAACCAGAGAAAATTAATTCAAATTATCGAATTCTACCTAACATCTTCTGACTCCTGACTCTTGTTCTCTCTTTTTTAATTTTCCCGGATCTCGTCATCCACAACTAGGCCGTCTCTGAGGTAAACGAGCCGGCGGGCATAGTCCATCACCATCTTATCGTGGGTGGAAAAGACAAAGGTGACCTTTTTCTTCTCATTCATTTGCTTCATCATTTCCAAGAGACCGGCTCCGGTCTTGGAATCCAGGTTGGCTGTGGGCTCGTCCGCCAAGACGATGGACGGATTGGAAACGATGGCCCGGGCAACAGCCACCCGCTGCTGCTGCCCGCCGGATAGCTCGGCTGGACGCCGGTCGTACATGTCTGCGAGGCCCACATCATCCAAGATGGCCCTAGCCCGTTCCCGCCGCTCAGACAGTGGCACGCCTTGCAGGAGCATGACAAACTCCACATTTTCTAATGCCGACAGGACCGGAATGAGGTTATAGGCTTGGAATACAAACCCGATCTTGTGCAAACGTAAGCTGGCCAGCTCCGTTTGGGTCATGTTATTCAGGGTATTTCCATCGAGGAGGACGCGGCCTGAATCAGCTGAATCCAACCCGCCGATGATATTGAGCAAGGTGGTCTTCCCTGACCCCGAGGGCCCGGCGATGGCGATAAAGCCTCCCTTTTTGATGGACAGGCTCACGCCGTTGAGCGCCTTGACTTCCACTTTGTCCTGTCGGTACGTCTTTTTGATGTCGGTGCATTTCACGATGTTCATATTCTACCTCCTATAAGAAGGTCCGTAAACGCTCAGCGATCAGCAGTCAGCTCAAAGCTGATAGCTGACGTTCAATGTTTACATTCAAGCTCATCCAAGTCATGTGTGCGCCAAGGCCTCTACCGGGGTGAATTTGGCCGCCTTTACGGCCGGATAAACACTAACCAGAAGTCCCAGAAAAAAAACCACCAAGTTGGCCATGACCACATCTTTAACTGAAATGACCGGGCAAATCACCCGAGACATACCCGCAAATTCCAGACCGGCGGCAAGCGAAGAAAGATCGATGCCGGTCCCAGAGAGGGCAAGGATACTCAAAAAACCCAAGCTGTTTCCGATGACCATGCCGAAAACCAGGAGAAAAAACGATTCTGTGAGGACCTCTTTGATGATCCACCAGGGCTTCATACCCAATGCCTTGAGCAAGCCGAACTCCCGTATCCGCTCAAACACGGCCATCAGCATGGTATTCACAATGCCGAAGCCCATGGCAATAAAGACCACCAAAAACCACAAGAAGATAAATCCGTCATAAAGCTTCAAGATGGCGGTAACCAGGGGCAGGATCTCTTGCCAGGTTTGAATTTCATAATCGGTGGAGGGTAGCTCGGTCCGCAGGGCGTTAGCCACCTGATCCGCTTCCTGATGAACGGGCAGGATGATGGAGACTTCGGAAATGCCTTGCTTCAACTTCAGCATGTGCTGGGCCGCGGGCATGGTGACAAAGACAAACTGCTTCTCTGTGGCCGCCATCTCGGCCCGGAAGATCCCGACAATGCGGAAGGCACGGGAGGCTATTTCCCCATCAGTATCCTGTGACATGAGAACCAACTTGCGGCCCAATTTGGTCTCAAACTTGTCCACCAAGGCCTTGCCTACCACAATTCCATATTGGTCGTCAGGCTTCAGGTAACGTCCCTGGGTGACCGCCTGCCCAATGAACGAGATGGTGGCCTCTCTGTGGGGGTCGATCCCCACCATGCTGACACCGCTGGAGTGGCGAGCGTTGCTCGCAATGGCGTTGACCCGAACACGAGGCGTCCACTCGGCACCGGGGGGCAGGAGCTTTGTGAGGGAGATTTTTACCGCCTCAGGCTCGGTCATACTGTTTTCGATGACCGGGTCATTTCGATAGCCCCTGTGGTGCACCTGAATATGTCCGGTGAGGGTAGCGATCCCGTTTCGGACCATCTGGTCGGCGATTCCCCGCATCAGCGCACCCAAGAAGATCATGCTCCAAACCCCAATAATTACCGCGGTCATAATGACCAGGGTCCGCCTGGGGTTTCGCCAGATGTTTCGCCATCCTAATTGGAAATACATGGGGGAAAACCTCCAATCAGGAGTCAGCAATCAGAAGTCAGAATAGATTTGGAATAAGCATCAAGTAGCTTACTTACCTCTTCCAATTGCGACATCAATTTGTCTATATCAATGTATCTTAGATCACCTGCAAGGATTAAGAAATATCTGACTTCTGTCTCCTGGCTTCTGTTTCCTGAGTTTACCCCGCTCTCATCGCTTCCACCGGGCGGAGACGCCGGACCTTCAGGGCCGGATACATGGCGGTCAAAAAGGTGATGACCAACACCAACCCCGCTCCTATTGACACGGAAAGCACCGAGAGCTTTGGAAACATCCGCTCGGGCAAACCATACTGACGCATCAACTCGGATGTACCGGAAATGACGATGCCATGCACCTGAAAATACCAGGTAACCAAGCTTCCGGCGATGATGCCGATAAGGATGCCCACCATGGTTATGATGGCTGATTCAATCAAGAGGAGCTTGGTCAACCGCCACGGAGTTGTCCCCATGGCCATAATGACGCCGAACTCCTTGGTCCGCTCGAAAATAGCCATCAGGAAGGTATTTAAGATACTGAAGGCTACCACCACGATCAAAATGATATAGAAGATAAACCCGCTGACCAGATCCATCTGAATGCTCTGGATCAATCCGGGCATGAGCTCCATCCAATCTAAGGCCACCAGGTGGTCTTTCTTTTCTGTGTTTTTGATAGCGGCCGCCACTGCCTTTTTTATCTCCGGCACGTACTCCAGGGATTTGCCAAGGGCTACCACTTCGTGGACGGCCCCGTACATGCTGTACATATCTTGAAAGTACGTGAGGGGGATATGGATAGAGGAACGATCAAATACGTCCTGGCCGGAACTGAAAATTCCTTTTACACGAACCACGGTGGCCGCGATGGAGCCGTCACGCCCCTGGCCCAGCACAACCAGTTCATCGCCCAGGCCCACTTGCAGGTTCTTGGCCAGAAGCTTCCCCACTAAGGCTTGATCGGTGTCTCCCTCAGACAGATAGCTCCCCTGGCGGATCAATTTCTTGAGGGTGGATACCTTGGCTTCCCTCATCGGATCAATCCCAATCACCATGACACCATAGGTTCTTTCCTTGGAGGAGACCAGTGAGAAGGCATTGGCTCGAAAGGTATAAGCAGCCACCTCTGGAGTCTTGTCCAGAATACCGCCTACTGCAGCCGGGTCGTGCACCACCAAGCGCATGTCCCTCTTATCATTATATCCCTCGGCCTGCACCTGCAGGTGCCCGGAATGGATCTTTACCGCGGTATTGATCATGGTGTCATAGGAGCCAAACTGAAAAGACAACATAAAGACCAACAGCAGGCTGGCAAATGCGATGGCGGCTATGGTTAAAATGGATCGCCTGGGATTTCGCCAGATATTCCGCCAGGCCATTTTGACGTCTATAGACAAGATATCCTACCTTCTAGGGTTCCTTAATGCAGACAAGGTAAAGAAGCTACTCGGCAGATCTTGTTTAAACGTGAGCTCCTTATAGTCTAAGAGCGTATACTCATCCTGCACGTCTGCCTTCTGCATTTTCCACACCTTGGGAAATAGTTTGCCACCCAGCATCTGGATCTGATGGCCGGCCATGGCCTTGACCAGCTTGAGGTCCTCATCATAAAACTCCTGGTTCAATAAGATATGGTCCTCCCGAATTCTCAGCCTTTGCATGCCCCACACCACCGGCGCTTCAGGTTTCGGCATGGACTTGATAACGTACACCTTTTTTCCGTTATGGGTCTCAGTACCCGCAATCGTGTGAGTATAATCTTCTAGGATGCTATCCGACTTGGCCAGGTCGTTATTGGAGAAATCTGATCCCATCCAGGCCTGGGACATCATCGAGGGTGGGATCTTGATAATCCGGTTGACCTTGGGATTATACATCCACATCTCCCGACCTCTCTTGAGGGTGCCGTTGCCATGATCCTTAGGAGGGGCAATGATGACAAAAATGCTGTCTTTCTGCCCTTTAGTCCAGGCTTTGATAGTCAAGATTCGTTCCCAATTCGGACGATGAATGGTCATATCCACCGTGCAAATAGAGGCCTTCCCCCGGTAATAATTCACGGCGGCCTCCACCAGGGCCTGGCCGTCTTGTGCTGTTGCATTCGTGCTTAGATCAATAAAAAGAAATAAAGATAACCACAAGACCAAGATTAATTTTTTTGTCATAGTGCACTCCTTCATCCCCAGCTAAGTCTAGATGGGCATAGGCTGGCACGATGTTCTCAAAAAAAAGCTGGTGTACCCTTTAAAAACCAGCGTAGTTAATATATAGGGCCAACTCTAGTTAGATCAAGTATTAAATTCAAAATTGGCACTGATAGATCAGGGAATAAAATAGGTAGGGAATAACCAAGTTTAAACAAGAGAAGGTCTTTGATGCCATGGAATGATCGGTCCGCCACAGGCGGGCATGCCTTTCAATAGATATCCTTTGGCCAGGAAACTCCTTCTGAACCTCTATTTCCTCCTCCAAGGGCAACAACACCTTCACCTATTGGCTTCGTCATTGAATTTGCCCCCTCTGTATCCCTCTAAATCCAGGGTCACCCTCTGGAAACCTATCTCACCGAGTTGACAGGAGATGTCCTCACGGAGATCTAAGACCTTCTTGATATCCTCTTCGGCGACCTCAACACAGGCGATATCTTTGGGGATCAGGCGCACCCTGACCAATTCAAGGCCCAAATCCCGCATAAAGGTCTCGGCCTCCTCTATCATCTTCACCTTTCCAACGTGATGGGTTCTTCATAGGGGATCCTGGTGGCAAAACAGGCAGAAGGAGGGCGTTCAAACCCGGGTATGTCATAAACCTTGGAGTATTTCCGTATATTATCCTTGGTAAACCTGAGTTCTCTCAACGGAGTCCTGATCCCCATCTCCTCCTCTGCCCTTATCCCAGGGCGAAAATCTAATTCATCGCTGGCGTTGGTGCCGGTGAGGAGGGGAAAATCGCCGGGGATATTCCCCTTCATGGCCTCAAGGAGTCTCTTTTTACAATAATAACACCTCTGTGGAGGATTGGAGGCAAATAGTTCATCGTCAAGGATGAAGGAGCTGTCCAGCAGGAGGTGTTTTATCCTCCTGGCGCGGCAAAATTCTATGGCAAACTCCATTTCCCAGGGGGGGGTCAGCGGGGATTTAATCGTCAAGGCCAAAACCCTTTCCTTCCCCAAGACCCCGGCGCTCATAGCCAGGAGAAAGGTGGAATCCACCCCTCCTGAATAGGCGATGGCCACCTTTCCGAGTTTTTCAATATAGTTTTGCAGTCCTTTTATCACCTGCCTCTATCTCCTCTTCAACCCCTTTAGACACCTGTCCATGACCGTCCTTAATCCTCCCCTTTTGCCCGTTGGAAGGCCTCTGTGTTCACGATCCCCTCCTGCATCCAGACGGCCATTGCCCATTTTCCCATCGCCTCTTCCACTATGGGAGGTACCTCTTCTGCTCGGCGAAATATGAGGACGAGATCTATCGTTCCGGGTACTATCAATTAATACTAATATTGCCAATGAGATCTTTCTCTTTTTTTAGGGCATCTCTTAAAGATTCAGCACAGTCTTGGCTGCAAGTCATAAACATAAGGTCGATCCCGTCTATCTTAGCCTGCGAGTTATTCGTGGTTACGATAGCGGGAACAGTTTTATTCGCTACAACAAGAAACAACTGGATAATTTTGCCTTCCTTGTCCGCGAGATCACTTTCCTGTTTGACCTTTGCACCAAGGCCAAATACTTCAAAATCTTCTGGTATCCTTTTGTTGCACCATGCACAGGTATTCATAAGAGGTTCTTGTTTCACATATCCTTTTTTCTTACCCATATAAAATCTCCTTCTTTTTTTTCTTCCTTAACTAGCAGTGTCTTCTGTACATCTATTAGAATTTTTTAAATTATAGGGACAGAACCTATTACTTTGCAAGGAATGTAAATTGGAGGAAATCATCAAATTTTACCTCAGATGAGGATGTAAGACAACTAAACTCTTTAGTTTAGTCCTCCCTTGTACTAACCCTTTCACATAACTCTTTTATTAAACAAATTTTTTGACCACATTTAATTATAGCGAAATCCTTTTGTGATATCATTTTCTATTGAAATTTTCTATTTGACATATTTGATTTTTAAATGTTATCGTAATTACTCAATTAAAAAATAATGCCTCATATTTGTCATAAAAAATAGGCAGAGAAATTGGGTTCCACCGATTTGACCCTCATTTCGGAAATCTCCCCTACCCTTCAAAGGAAAGGGGGCGTTTTGTACTTTTTACAAAACCATCAAATATGGGAAAGGAGGATATTGCAATGGCACGTCAATTTTGGACACCGAGGACATGGATCATTTTAGGAGGATTGGCCTTCGGGGTACTTGCCTCCCTT
The DNA here is from genome assembly GCA_019308925.1 of Deltaproteobacteria bacterium. Taxonomy (NCBI): domain Bacteria; kingdom Pseudomonadati; phylum Myxococcota; class Myxococcia; species Deltaproteobacteria bacterium. Next base: position 2,642 of record JAFDHG010000049.1, on the reverse strand, counting down.
TTGACTAAGTGGGGCAACCCGGCAAACATGGGCATCTGTGTTGCCTGCTTCTACCGTGATATTACTGGCGGGCTTGGGCTACATAGGGCCTCGGTAGTGCAATACCTGCGCCCTGAGATCATGGGTTTTGTAATTGGTGCCTTTATCTCTGCTTATGCCTTTAAGGAGTTTAGACCCAGAGGGGGTTCCTCTCCAATAATTCGCTTTATTCTTGGTGCCTTTTTCATGATCGGGGCATTGGTCTTTCTTGGCTGCCCTATCCGGGCACTGATCAGGCTTGCCGGGGGTGATCTTAATGGTATTCCTGCCCTGGCAGGTGTAGTCTTGGGGGCATTTATTGGCATCCAGTTCTTAAAAAGGGGTTATAACCTTGGCCGTGCTAAAACTGTATCTAATATCTCGGCCTGGATGATGCCGTTATTTATGGCTGCACTGCTTCTTTTGATCATCTTTAAGCCACATTTTCTCTTCTTTAGCCAAAAAGGGCCTGGTTCAATGCATGCCCCGCTCATTCTCTCCCTCTTAGTAGGGCTTTTTGTCGGTTTTGTAGCTCAAAAGACCAGGATGTGCTTTGTGGGGGGCTGGAGAGACATCATGCTGGTCAGGGACTTTTACCTCTTTAGTGGGATTGCCGCCTTCTTCTTCGGGGCAATAATCTGTAACTATGTGCTGGGTAACTTTACATCTGGTCTTTACCACTGGGGCTTTGAAAACCAACCGGTAGCCCACACCAGTCATCTCTGGAACTTTTTAGGGATGGTTCTGGCCGGTTTAACCGCTACCCTCTTAGGAGGATGCCCCTTACGCCAGACAATCCTTAGCAGCGAAGGGGATACTGATGCCGGGATAACCGTTTTTGGCCTTATTGTGGGGGCCGGCTTTTCCCATAACTTCCTTCTGGCCTCAAGCCCTAAAGGCCCTGGTGCCTTTGGCCCAGCAGCAGTGATTATAGGACTAATATTTTGTCTGGTTATTGGCTTCTTGATGATGGAAAGGTGAGCAATGGTCTTTAAACGAAAGAGAAAACCCTCCTTTGAAGGGGGAGGGCTTTTGCTGTTTGAAAAGGTGGAGGAGGCCATAAAGGCGGAAAAGGTGCTTAAAGGAGCGGATTACGTGGTTAAGCTAGTTGCCCCACCTCCCACCTTAAGAAAGGGATGTGATTTAGCAGTAGAGATAAATCTTGTAGAACAGATGGGGATAGAGAGGTTATTTAGACAAAAAGATGTAGCCTATCTCGAGGTCGTTCCCCTAAAGGGGGGTGGGGAGCTTTTGGAGATTGTTAAGATCACAAATTTCAAAGAAGCAACCATGGTTAAGGCAGGCAACATGAAGGTTACTTTTGACAGGGATACGGGGATTATCTTAAATGCCTCTGGAGGAGGCTGCCCAGATATCCCCTATCTTCATGCCCAACTGATCGACAAAAAGCTTACCGATGCACCCAGGCCTAAGGAGATCGGCTTTACCTTATGTGCCCTGATGATGGATCGGGCCTTTGAAGAATGCCTGCTGCTCTGGAGGAAAGGAGGAGGTTAATATTATGCTTATCTCAGGGACGGTCCCTATAAAAGATCTGCCCCTGACCATGGGAGAGGTCAGGTTTGAAGGGGAATTTCTGGTTGTGAATGATATCAAAATCCCTTGTACTCAGGGTACTGCCGCTTTAATCAGCGCAACAGTGGCTACCACTGATTACCTAAAGATTGATCCTCCCAAGGTATTGCTTGTAGGAGATAATGGTGAGGGGATGGGAAGCAGATTACTCTATGAATATCTCATTAAAAATATCTCTGATCTTTTGCCAGATGTACTGGTGCTGCACTACTGCCTCCCCATTATGGACTTAATGAGAAGGCTCTTAGAATCTGTGGAGAGGTGCTCCAAAAGGCCGATCATGATTGCTGATGCGTCCTCGATGTATGCGGCCAAGGCAGCAGGACTGGCTTCAAAATTTGACATTTTTACACCGGATGCCACTGAGATTGCCTTTTTAGCCGATCCTGACGCCACCCATCCCGCCTATATCAACAGACACCTTTTTGATACCGATGTAACCCGGACCCCTGAGTTGGTAGATGCTGCCTACCAGCTTAAGAGTGCAGCAAAGTTGTTGTTGGTCAAGGGGGAGATTGACTATGTGGTTGAGGAGGGGGAGATTATTGATACCGTTTCTGAGCCCAACATACCTGAATTGGAGGCCATAGGGGGAACGGGTGATACCATTACCGGTCTAGTGGCTGCTTTTGCCTATGCTGAACTGGAATTACATGAGGCAGCTATAATTGCAGCCAGGGCAAATCGCATGGCAGGCAAATTGGCCCGGGCTACGCCAGGTACTAAGGTCTGGCAGATCATCTCCCAATTTCCGGCCGTGTTTAAGGAATATTTATGCGAGTGGAGTGGTGTCTGTTATGTAGAATCTAACAGATCAATGTCATTGACTTAAGAAAAGGACATGGTGAAATATTTCTTTAATTAATACAGAGAAAAATTAAAAAAGGAGGAAATAGCAATGGTTGAGGTAGATGTGCGGGGTTTTAGTTGTCCCATCCCTGTAGTGAGGACAAAAAAGGCTATTGAGGGAAATCCAGGCCAGCCGATCACGGTTCTGGTAGAAACTGCAGTCTCAAAAGAGAACGTAT
>JAFDHG010000048.1 GCA_019308925.1 Deltaproteobacteria bacterium | reverse complement strand
CCTGCCACTGCATGTCTACCATCGAATGGCCGACCTGTTTCCCTGTCTCATCGACGTCCCATCCTCCGTAGAAGGACATGAACTTGAGTTTGCCGAGGGCGGCCCTGACCTTGGTGGGATCAATGCTATTGGCCTTTTCTACGGCCAGAACGTAAGCCAAGACTTGCGCTCCAGCTTCAGCAGCATGATAGTCGGGTATGATGTCCTTCCCCAGGGCCTTTTTGAACAGCTTCACAAACTCATCTTGACTTGGACCAATCCATTTTAGCCCTTCTTTTTTAGCTGCCTTAGGGGAATATTTGACGCCATATTCCCAGTGCGAGGGACCCATGACGCCCTCTGCCATGCTGCCCAGGGCATTATAGAAGGCCGGCAAGGTCGCAGCGGCTATCAGCGACAGGACCTTCGCATCTATATCCAGATCCGCCATCTGCCGGTTAAAGAGCTGACCATCTTCAAAATGTCCCCCACCGAGCACTATCTCTGGCTTTGCCGCCTTCAGGTCAGAAAGCAGTGGCGTTAAATCAGTCACCCCTTTAGGATAGGTGCGCTTAAAGACTATCTGAAAACCGAGTTCTTTGGCATGTCTTTCCGCCCCATCCAGGACCATTCTGGCGAACTCGCTGTCCTCGTAGGCCAGGGCTACCCTTTTGGCCTTGGGATCAATCTTGTGAATCATGTCGAGGGTCCCCACATGATATCTGGTGCCTGGACCAATGGTTTGAACAATGTATTTAAAACCCTGCCGGAAGATACGGTCGCTGGCACCACCATGATCCATGTAGAGCATGCTATATTTTTCCGACACAGGGGCTCCGGAAAGAGTGAGTCCTGAGCTATATGGGGCAAAAACAACGTTCACTTTATCAACCGTGACCAACCTCTCGACAAGGCTGGTCACAGCCTCTTTTTTGGATTCACAATCATAGTATTTATACTCAAGAGGAACTTTCTTTCCAGCTATCTTGACCCCACCATAGACCTCATTAACCCATTTGACACATCCCTTTATCCCCCCAATGGCCTGTTCCCCTGCCTTGGCATACTTTCCCGAAATACATGCGGAGTGACCGATTAACACCTTGTTAGGCACCTTTGGCGCAGCAGGCGCATAGACTGCTACCACCAGCCCCAAGGCCACCACAATACCTATAACCCCTATCAACCACCTATTCCTCATAATGACCCCTCCTTTCATTTAATTTTGTAATTTTGTCCCCAAATTTCCCTCAAGATTTTTTTGATGGCCTTTCTTCCCCTCCTTTCACACCTTAAATTTTACACGTTTTGAATACAACCCCAACTCTAAACATAACTATCAGATCCTGTCAAGCTTTTTTCTTCTCCCATATTCCTCACCACTGCCTCCCCAAATTGGGAACAACTGAGAAGCATGGCCCCCCTCATCTGCTGGTACAGGTCATAGGTAACGGTCTTGGCCCTGATGGTCCTCTTGAGGGCCTGCTCAATTAGCCGGGCAGCCTCAACCCAACCCAGGTACTCCAGCATCATGGCCCCGGAGAGGATCATAGAGCTGGGGTTTACCTTGTCCTGGCCAGCATATTTGGGGGCGCTCCCGTGAGTTGGCTCAAAGATAGCTACCTCATCCCCTAAGTTGGCCCCAGGGGCCATCCCCAGACCACCCACCTGCGCGGCGCAGGCATCAGAGAAGTAGTCACCGTTGAGGTTGGGCATGGCCAGGACATCGTAATCCTCTGGCCTTAAAAGGACCTGTTGGAACATGGCATCGGCAAGACGATCCTTGATGACGACCTTGTTATTGGGTAATTCACCACCAATGACCTCCTCCAGCTCTTCCTCCTTGATCACCTGCCCTGCGAACTCCTGCTGGGCCACCTCATAACCCCAATCTCGGAATGCCCCTTCCGTGTACTTCATGATGTTCCCTTTGTGGACCAGGGTCACGCTGCGCCGTCCCTTTTCCAGGGCATACTCGATCGCCCTGCTCACCAATCTCTTACTGGCAAAGGGGCTGATCGGCTTTATACCTATGCCCGAGCCCTCCCTGATCTCAACACCCATTTTCTCACGCAGAAATCGGATCAGCCTCTCACCCCCCTCACTCCCTCCCCTCCACTCTATCCCCGCATAGACATCCTCGGTGTTCTCACGGAATATTACAAAATCTACCCTCTCGGGCCCTTTCAGTGGTGAGGGGGTACCCTGGATATAGCGGATGGGCCTTATACAGGCATAGAGATCAAATATCTGCCTCAGGGCTACATTAAGACTACGCAATCCACCGGCCACTGGTGTGGTCAGAGGACCTTTGATGGCCACCTTGTAATTACCTATGACCTGCAGGGTCTCAGGGGGGAGGGGATCGCCGTATCGCTTTATGGCCTCTTCCCCAGCCCATACCTGTTGCCAGGCGACCTTTCTCTTTCCAGCGTAGGCCCTCTCTATTGCCGCATCAATTACCAGAACGGCTGCCTGCCAGATATCCGCCCCTACCCCATCCCCCTTGATAAAGGGGATAACAGGACTGTCAGGCATAGTGACTACCTTCCCGTCCTTTACCTCTACCCTCCCCTCCATCTCTCAGGCCAAATCCTCTGCCTTGACCAACTCCTCAAACCTCAGATCCATCCCCAGGATCCCCACAATCTCTTCATCCTCGTTCCTGATGGGGGCGGAGACGGTGATACAGAGGGCGCCGGTGATCACGGAGGTATAGAAATCGGTCACATAGACCTTTCCCGTCTTGAGGGGCTCTATAAACCACTCCCGATTGGAGTAATCGACATCGGTATCGATATGCTCATACTTGGCGCGATCTTCGGGATGGGTGATATTTCTGGTGACCTTGTGCCCCTTCAGGTCGGTGACGTAGAGCCACTGGATGAAGGGGTTCTCCTGCTCGATCTTCTCCAAAAGGGCCTCTTGGCGCGGGGGGTCCATAGACCTTATGGCTGGATCATCCACCACCTCTTCGATAAGATGGGCGGCCATCTCATAGGCCCGCTGCTTTATCAGATCAAAATCAGAGATAAAGAGCTCGGGGAGACGCTTCCGGGCCTTTTTCTCCATCTCCTCTGAGGAGATATCAGTGGTTCTGCCCTGGGCATACTCCTCCTTTACCCACTTATATATCTTGGCCACCCCCGGGTGCCTCTTGTCCACGCGCTCATTGCCGGTCAGGGCAAAGTGGGAATTGATCCATTGGGTGATCCCTGCGGTGCCCGATTTATCGTTTATGGCCACGGTAAGGGGCCTATTCAGGATCTTCTCGGTGTTGAAGATGTTGTAGATCTCCTCATTCTTGAGGATACCATCGGCGTGGATGCCCGCCCTGGTGGTATTAAACTCCGCCCCAACAAAGGGATAGTTTTTGGGTACATGCTCACCGATAATCCTCTCATAATAATTCCTGATCTCGGTGATGACAGTGGTGTCGACCCCGTTCTGATCCCCCATAAGGCTGATATATTCAATGATCAACCCCTCAAGGGGAGCGTTGCCAGTCCTCTCACCAAACCCGAGCAGGGTCCCGTTGACTGCGGAGCATCCATATAGCCAGGCGGTGGTGGAGTTGATGATAACTTTATGGAAGTCATTGTGGCCATGCCACTCCAGATCCTCCGAGGGAATGCCTGCATCATCCACCAGGGCACGTATTAGCTTCGGGACGCTCCGGGGCAAGGCAGCACCTGGATACGGAACCCCCAATCCCATGGTATCGCACAATCTGATCTTCAGCGATGCCCCCCCCTCCTCGGCCAAGCGCATGAGCTCTTGGGCCAAGGGGACTACAAATCCATAGATGTCCGCCCTGGTGATATCCTCAAAGTGACATCGCGGCTTCACCCCCTTTTCCAAGGCCGCCTCCACGACCCGGAGGTAGTCTATCATGGCGGCCCTCCTGTTTTTGTTCAGCTTTAAAAAGATGTGATAATCCGATACAGAGGTCAAGATCCCTGTCTCCTTGAGGTCCATCTCACGGACTAGCTTGAAATCACCCTTGTCTGCCCTGATCCAACCCGTGATCTCGGGGTATCGATATCCCCTCTCCAAACACCTCTGAACGGCCTCTTTGTCCCTGTCGCTGTAGAGGAAGAAGTCAGTCTGACGGATTACCCCATTGGGACCTCCTAATCTGTGGAGCATATCGTATAGGTCTACCATCTGCTGTACAGTATATGGGGGTCTGGCCTGTTGTCCATCTCTAAAGGTGGTGTCGGTGATAAATATCTCCTCTGGGGGATCTATCAGCTCGACACGGTGGTCGAATTCAATGCGACATACCTCTTCGTAGGGAAAGATCTCCCTGAATAAATTGGGTTCATCCACATCCTGTAGCTGGAACCTCTCCCTCTTCCTGTAGCGGTTGTCGAGAAAGCTTTTCCCCCTCTTCATTATGACCATCTTTCCCCTCCTGAGTTGTTATGTCCAAACAATGATATTTCTAATGCAAAACAGTGTCAATAATTTTTCCTTATTTGCCTTTCATTTTTCTCTCTCCTGTCCCTTGAATAAGTTGGAGATAAACCCGTAATACCTCAGTCTTGGTAGGATGGGCTTCAAAGGGCCTCTTATCCCCGAGCGAAGTTGCTGGGAGCGGTGGGGCACCCACCGAGGGAGAGTAGGAAGGGGAAAGCCCCGCCTTTAGAGCGGGGAAGGGGCAAGTATTCCCCGCCTGCGAACCCCGAAAGGGTCACTGCGAAAGCTCTGAAGCGAGGGGATAAGGGGCCCTCCTCCCCTGATAACTGAGGCATTACACGAATCCCTTATTTCCTCTTGCCAAGAATGAAATAATGTGTTACCAAAATATGTGATTTATTTCTCAAAAGGAGGTCGAGATGATTCTTTGGGAACAGGCTTTTAGGATATTCCTCTTTGGCTTCTGCGGGGTCTTTGTCACCTTAGGGATCCTGGTCATCACCATCCTCATCTTAGGGAGGGTCGTCAACCTGTTCAAATAGCCCAATATTGCCTACAAAGGAGGATTTGATCATGACGGAGTTTCTCAACACCATGTTATGGAAGACGGGTTTTGTTAACCTGGATGTGAAACAGGTGATCATGTGGCTCATAGGTTTTGTGTTCATCTATCTGGCCATCAAAAAAGACTATGAACCCCTTCTACTGCTACCCATAGGGTTTGCCATTTTTGTTGTTAACTTGCCCCTTACCGCCCTCATGGAGAAAGGTGGCCTGTTACAAATTTTCTACCACTATGGTTTGGAATGGGAAGTGATCCCTCCCCTTATCTTCTTGGGCTTGGGCGCCATGACCGATTTCGGTCCCCTCATCGCCAACCCCAAGACACTTTTATTGGGGGCTGCCGCCCAGTTTGGTGTTTATGTAGCATTCTTCGGAGCTCTTTTGATCGGCTTCAATATCCCTGAGGCCTGCTCCATCGGGATCATTGGAGGGGCGGATGGACCAACCACCATCTATACCACTGTGCAGCTGGCCCCTCATCTCTTGGGGGCCACGGCAATAGCGGCCTATTCTTACATGTCCATGGTCCCGATCATTCAGCCCCCCATTATGAAGCTGCTCACAACTGCGAAAGAGCGCAAGATCACGATGCGCCAGTTGCGCCCGGTCTCAAGATTGGAGAAGATCCTCTTTCCATTGGCTGCTACGTTAATCATCTGCCTCATCGTACCACCTGCTGCCCCTTTGATGGCCATGTTCATGATCGGCAACCTCTTCAGGGAATCAGGGGTCGTGAAGAGGTTGGCTGGGGCGGCCCAAAATGAGCTGATGAATATCGTCACCATCTTCTTAGGGGTATCGGTGGGGGCCACCATGTCAGCGGAAAGCTTCTTGAGGCCTCAGTCCCTGTTGGTGTTCGCCCTGGGGCTGGTGGCTTTTGCCTTTAGCACTGCTGGAGGATTGATCTTGGCGAAACTTATGAATCTGTTTTTAAAAGAAAAGATAAATCCCCTTATCGGTTCGGCAGGGGTCTCAGCTGTCCCTATGGCATCCAGGGTGGCACAAAAGGTTGGGGCCGAGGCTGATCCCAAAAACTTCCTTCTCATGCATGCTATGGGTCCCAATATCGCGGGGGTCATCGGTACTGTGGTGGCCGCTGGTTTCTTTATCTCTTTGGCAGGGGGTTAAGCAAAATGCCAGGGGCCTCAGGCCCCTGGCTTCCCTCAACTCTTTTTCTTCCCAATAATGGCAAGGAGTTTAACGCCCGCCTTATCATTCTATTTTTGGAACAACTTTGTTCAAAAACCTTTAAAATCAATTTTATCTAACTTTGACCCAAATTCTTCTTGACAAAAAATAGATTAGTTAATATAATTGGTTGTTTTCTTCAAAGATTTATGCTAAGGGTAAGAGGCTTTGAACCTTAAGGAGGGAGGTTGAGACTTATGGTAGAGACCCAAACTTTAGATATCGGCAGCAAACTCAAGGCCATTCGAGGTGAAAAGAGAATATCTCTGCGCACGTTGGCCAAATTGAGCGGCCTTTCGGTAAACACCCTGAGCCTCATAGAGAGGAATATCACCTCTCCCACGGTGAACACCCTCTCCAGCATCAGCAGGGCCTTGGGGGTGAAGATCAATTACTTCTTCGACGAACAAAGGATAGAAGAGGCGATCTTCAGCAAAAGGGATCAACGCAAAGAGGTGGAAACCAAGGATAAGGGAATAAGATTGGAGACCCTCGGTTCAGGCCTCATCCAGCAGGGCCTGGAGGCCTATGTGATTAGCGCCAGCAAAGGGGCCAAGAGTGGAACCAAAGGGGTGAGTCATCTCGGCGATGAGTTGGCCTTCTGCCTGCGTGGTAAATTCCAATTTGAGGTGAAAAGGGAAAAATATACCCTGGAAGAAGGGGATAGCCTCCTCTTCAAGGGAAGTCTCCCTCAGCAATGGGAGAATATGGGAGGTGGGGATTCCGTTCTCCTCATTGTGAGAGGAATGGAGAAATAAGAGTTTCTAGCCTCCCTTAGCACACCCTCAAAGACCATGTCAAAAAAGTTGATTCTGGCTTCTTCTTCGCCGCGGAGAAGAAGCCTCCTCTCTTCCCTGGGGTTTGAGTTTGGGGTTATCCCTGCAGAGGTAAACGAAATTCCCTCTTCTCATGAATCACCTAAAGACTTTGCCTTAAGGGTAGCGGAGAGAAAGGCCCTTGTGATAGGGGAGAAATATCCCCAGAACTGGATTATAGGGGCCGATACCGTGGTCGCCATAGGAGGGGAGATCTTGGGGAAACCCCGTGGAAAGGACGAGGCAAAACGGATGTTGGAGCGATTGGCCGACAAAGAGCACCTGGTGATCACCGGCTATTGCCTCTTAAAATTGGCAGATGGGAAAAGGATAGAGGGGGCCGAAGAGACTCGGGTTAAAATAAAGTCCCTCGAGGAAAGGGAGATGGATTGGTACATCAATACAGGGGAACCCTTCGATAAGGCTGGGGGATATGCCATACAGGGAAAAGGGGCCTTTATGGTAGAATGGATACAAGGTTCTTACACCAATGTGGTGGGGCTTCCCCTTTGCCAACTAATCGAACTCCTCAAAGATCTAGAGGTTATCGATATCTTTTAAAAACTTTTGGGTCATCCTCAAATTAGTAGGTGGAATTGAAAGGGTTCAAGGGTTCAAAATGAGGGTTCTAGGATTCCAGGATTCTAGGGCTTGCGGCGAGCTCAGCCGAGCGGTTCTAGTGTATTTCACTCGACCGCTGGACCCCTTGGCCCCTGGAACCCTATGAGATAAATCCTGGACCCTTTTTAGTAACTTTTTAGAAGAACCAAGAATATAAAAAGATGGACGACATAAAGGAAAATCTCCGTAAGGTAAAGGAAAGAATAGAAAAGGCGGCAACAGAGGTGGGGAGGGATCCCCAAGGGATAAGGCTAATCGCAGTCAGCAAGACCGTAGAGGTAGAAAAGATAAGGGAGGCGGTCTCTGCAGGGGCAACGATCTTGGGGGAAAACTACGTCCAAGAGGCGATGAAAAAGATCGAGGAGATAGGTCGCACCGGGCTTCAATGGCACCTCATCGGACACCTCCAAACCAATAAGGCCAAATATGCGGTGGGGGTCTTCGACCTGATCCATTCGGTGGATAGCATCAAATTGGCCAGGGAACTGGACAGAAGGGCCGCAGCAGAAGGCAGGGTGATTGATTGCCTGATCGAGGTAAACCTCTCCCAAGAGAGCTCCAAGTTCGGGATACGCAAGGAGGAGGCCTTGGAGCTGGCCCATGAGATAAAGGCCCTGAAAAACACCTCTTTAAAGGGGCTCATGACCATGCCACCATATTTTGATGACTCTGAGCTGGCCAGACCCTATTTCATCTCTCTGCGAAGGATCAAGGAGGAGATAGAGAGGGATGGCATCCCCCTGCCGGAGCTATCCATGGGGATGTCTGTGGATTTTGAAGTGGCCATTGAAGAAGGGGCTACCATGGTCAGGGTGGGCAGGGCGATCTTTGGTGAGAGGAGATAGTTATGGCGGAAAAACCCTGGGGAGGGAGATTTACCCAAGAGATGCACGATCTAGCAGAGGAGTTTACCTCTTCCATCTCCTTTGATAAAAGGCTTTATCGTTTCGATATTAAGGGGAGCATGGCCTACTGTGAGGCGTTGGCAAGGGCGGGGATCCTCTCCCAGGAGGAGAGGGGAAAGATCCTTCAAGCCCTGAAAGATATAGAAGAGGAGATAGAGCTGAAGGAGTTCCCCTTTTCCACCCGTTGGGAAGATATCCATATGCATATCGAACAAAGACTGCGGGAGAAGATCGGGGAGGTGGGGGGCAAACTCCACACGGGCAGGAGCAGAAACGATCAGGTATCCCTGGACATGCGCCTTTACCTCAAAGAGGAGGTGATCAGCACCCTCGGTCTCTTAAAGGGGCTTCAGGCCAGTTTGGTGGAACAGGCTGCCAAACATATGAACGCAATCATGCCTGGGTACACCCACCTGCGCAAGGCCCAACCCATCCTCTTCTCCCACCACCTGATGGCCTATTATGAGATGTTCAAGAGGGATAGGGAGAGATTGACCGAAGCCCTGCGCAGGATGGGTGTCCTCCCCTTGGGCAGCGGAGCCATGGCCGGCACCCCTTATCCCATAGACCGGAAGTATTTGGCCGAGTTGTTGGGCCTTGCCGAAATCAGCCAGAACAGCATCGATGCAGTGAGCGATAGGGACTTCGTGGTGGAGTTTCTCTCCCACTGCGCCCTCATAATGATGCACCTCAGCCGCCTTTGTGAGGAGCTCATCCTGTGGTCCACCCCGGAGTTCGGCTTCCTGCGCCTGCCTCAATCCTTCTGCACTGGCAGCAGCATCATGCCCCAAAAGGAGAACCCCGATGTGCTGGAGCTGATCAGGGCAAAGACGGGGAGGGTCTACGGCGCCCTTGTCTCTTTGCTCACCATCCTCAGGGCCCTCCCCTTGGCGTATAATAGGGATCTCCAAGAGGACAAAGAACCCCTATTCAACGCCATCGATACAGTGAAGGCATCCCTTAGAATTATGGCCAAACTCCTCGAGGGGGTAGAGGTAAACCAAGAGAGGATGAAGGAGGCCGCTGCCAAGGGCTTCACCAACGCCACCGATCTGGCCGATTACCTGGTCAAAAAGGGGATCCCCTTTAGGAAGGCCCACCAGATCGCCGGGAAGGTGGTAAAATACGCCGAAGAGAAAGACAAAAAGCTAGAGGATCTCTCCCTGGACGAACTCCGATCGTTCTCCCCGGCCATCGGAGAGGACATCTTCGACTATATTCGCATAGAGGGCTCGGTGGATCATCGTCAAAGCATAGGGGGGACAGCTCGCCAAAGGGTGGCTGAACAGATAAAGCGGGCCCAAGAGGAGCTGGCATGTTGAAGAAGAGCATCCTCCCTCTCTTGACCCTTCTCATCATCCTAGTGGGAGGATGCGGCGTCAAGGCCCCTCCCATCCCCCCTGATGTATTGGTACCTAAGGCCATCTCTGACCTGCAAGGAAAGGTACGTGAAGGTGAATTGTACCTGAGCTGGAGCGTGCCGCGTGAAAATATGGATGGCTCCAAACCAGTCGATCTGGTGGGCTTCAGGGTCCTCAGGAGGGAAGAGGCGAGAGGGTGTGTGGAGTGTCCCGGCGAGTTCCGGATAAGGGCTGATCTTGACCTTCGCGCCCCAGAGGGTTACCGCCTGGAGAGGGGTACCTTGACCTGGAGGGACGAAGACCTCAGGGAGGGAACCATATATATCTATAAGGTAATTGGCATCAACCATTGGGGTTATCCCAGCCCCCCCTCCAACGAGGCGATGATCCAATGGGGCGCTCCTCCGGCACCCCCCTCATCCCTCAAGGGAGAAGGGAGGGATAGATCGGTCCTGTTATCCTGGAAGCCAGTAGAAGGGGCGGATGGGTACGATATATACCGAAGACAGGAAGGAAACCCATTTCCTTCTGACCCCCTGAACAAGACTCCGGTAAAAGAGGAAACTTACCTCGATAAGGGGCTGCAGAACGAAAGGAAATATCTCTATGTTGTTCGGGGGGTGAAGGTTTGCGGCGAAACGCCGGTGGAGGGAAAGAGCTCCGAGGAGATCGCAGCCATTCCCATAGATATTACCCCCCCTCTTCCTCCCAGTGGCTTGATCGCCATACCCCAAGAGGAGGGGATCGAACTCGATTGGTTCCCCAACGAAGAGGCCGACCTGTTGGGCTACAATGTCTACCGTCGTGAGGTATCGGAAGGGGAATTACGCAAAATCAATAAAAAGGTAATCGAAGAGACCCATTTCCTCGACCTCAGCGCAGAAAGGGGTAAAAGCTACTATTATGCCATTACCGCCGTGGATAACTCTCCCCGATGCAACGAGAGTCCCCTCTCCCGTTTGGTCAAGGTCGAGTACTGAGGAGGCAGAAAATGGCTGAGATCAAGAGCACCGTGGACCTCGTGATGGAAAAGATAGGTAAACTGGAGATAACACCAGAGGAGAGGGAGAGGTTCAGGCAGGAAGAAGTCGAAGACCTGGCCCAGCGCCTTTTAAACCGCTATTTCGTTCAAGGGGACCAAAAGGACCTCAGTACCCTGAAAAAGGAGTTGCAGGGGGCAAGAGAGGATGTGAAGAAGGCCCTCACCGAGCTCCTCATCTCCACCTACTCCCTGGAGGACCCCTCCACGACGATCCTGGAGGGGTTGGAGATCTTGCTGAAGGGGAAGGGAAAGGATATCGTCAAGGCCCTGCGGGAGCTGACCTCAAGCTACCAGAAGGAGAGAGAGAAAGGATATCAGAAAATGGAGAAGGAGCTTCGAGAGGAATTGGCCCGCAAGGGGATATCCGGAACGGCTGTGGAACCGAATCTCGATTCCAGCCCCGGTTGGGCCGATTTTACCGACAGGTTAGACAAAGAATATAGGGGGCGAGTAAAGGGAATCTTCACCAAATCATGAACCTACAGGAGAGGAAAGATCTTCTCTTGGATCCAGCGGAAGTTCTCCTTTACGGCCTCTCTCCCCTCGATGATTTTGCCGTGTCCAGGCAGGAGATATTCCACATCTAGCTGGGAAAGCCTTATGATGCTCTCCTTGAGGAGGGCGCTGTCTCCCTCATAAAAATCCGTCCTGCCCACCCCTTCCCAGAAGAGGACATCGCCGGTAAGGAGGGCCCTTTTCTCCTTCCAATAGAGGGAGATGGACCCAGGGGAGTGGCCAGGGGTTGGGAAGACCCCAAACTCTTCCTCTCCAAGTTTTAAGATCCCCTCTTTGAGGTAGAAATGGGGTTTTATGGCAGGGATGGGGAGTCCCATGGCCTGGTAGAGCTGATAGCCAAAGGCCTTGAGGTGCCTCTCTTCCTCTCGATGAAAGGCCACTAAGACCTCCCTCTGAGAGAAGGCCGCCACCCCCTCGTGGTGATCAGGATGGAGGTGGGTGGAGATGATCAGGGCGATCTTGCCAGGGGATATCCCATCCTTCTCCATGAGTTGGAAGAGCCCGGTGAGGTACCTCAGGTGCCCCACATCGATGAGGGTGGGGATGTCGCCATCGATCACATAGGTGTTGCAGTTGTTTTCGGTGGGGTTTGTCCAGGGATAAAAAAAGAGACCATCAAAGAGTCTCATTTGGCTACTTCCCTTCACAAAGTGAAATTCTAAATACTAATTTTCCATTGCAGCCTCGCCACCCACGAACCATGAAAATCCAATATATCTCCCTCTCCCGCTGGCGAGAGAATGAATCTTCTAATTAAAGCCAGCGCTTACGCCGTTTATAGGACTTGACTTCCTTATAGGTCTTCAACGTGCCAGTAGCCGCAACCCCCAGATAGAATTCTTTGACGTCCGGATTCTCCCTTAGCTCGCTTGCTTCGTCTTCCATCACGATCTTGCCATTTTCCATGACATAACCATAGTGAGCCAATTGCAGGGCCATGTTTGCATTTTGTTCCACCAGAATAATGGTTGTTTCCTGCTCCTTATTGATTCGTCCCACGATCTCAAAGATCTCTTTAACCAGCATGGGGGCCAGGCCTAAGGAGGGTTCATCCAATAGCAACAGCCTGGGATTTGCCATCAAAGCCCTTCCAATAGCGAGCATCTGCAATTCACCACCGCTACAGTATCCAGCCAACGTCTTCCTTCGGGCCAACAGAGCTGGGAAGTAACCGTAAACCAAGTCCAGATCTTGCTTGAAGGAACGACTAGAGCGGGCCGCAGAGCGGGCCGCCGTACCCACCCTGAGATTTTCCTCCACGGTGAGGTGTTCAAATGGTGGGCGCCCTTCCAATACCTGAATAATCCCCAGACGGGTAATCGTCTCAGGGGCTGCATTCTGAATAGACCGGCCTTCATACTCTATTGAGCCCTCAGTAACCTCTCCATTCTCCGGCTTCAGCAGCCCTGAAATGGCACGCAGGGTCGTTGTCTTCCCTGCGCCATTGCTACCCAGCAGGGAAACGATCTGATTCTTCCTGATGGCAAGCGATACCCCTTTTAGAATCTGAATGACATCCGAGTATACGACGCTGATATTGTTCAGTTGCAAGAGAATATCATCCTTCATGGCACCCTCAATAGGCAAACGGCCACAGCCTAAAGCTGGAACGGACGATGCGCCACACCTCTGCCAGCCCCCGTGGCTCGAAGATGAGAAATAAGACAATGGCCAATCCAAAGACGAATTCCCGCAGGGGGGCTACAGTGATGGCCATCCCTGCGAGGCCCCCCACATTCATGGCATACTCCGTGACCCAGCTCAATATTTCACCCAATATCATGATGAAAATGGCCCCAAACACCGAACCGGATATACTCCCCAGGCCCCCGATTATGATCATGGCAATATATTCTATGGAAAGAAACAGGGTAAATGGCTCCGGGGTAATACTCATTGTATAGTAAGCCCATAGCCCCCCGGCGAATCCAGCGTAAAAAGAACTTATACCAAAAGAGAGGAGTTTATAACGAAATTTGGGAATACCCATTCCCTCAGCAGCGAGGTCGTTGTCACGAATGGCAATAAAGGCACGGCCGTACCTGCTGCGTACAAGGTTTACGGCCATCCAGCACATAAGGGCGAAGCACACAAATACCACCCAGAAAAAGGATCGATCGCTGCTGATATTCAGTCCAAAGAGGGTGGCTTCAGGAAGGATGATACCTTCTGCCCCTCCGGTAAGGCTCTCCCACTGTACGAAGACGTATTCGAGTATAAACTGGCCGGCCAGCGTGGCGATGCAGAGGTAAAGGTGTTTTAGACGGATGGAAGGTATCCCGAAGACCATGCCCACCATGGCGGTGACGACCCCGGCAGCAAGGACGGAAAACCAGAAAGGAGAACCCACCTTGGTGGCCAGAATGGCAGCGGTGTATGCCCCTACTCCGAAAAAGGCCCCGTGACCCAAGGAGATCTGGCCCGTATATCCAATGAGGATATTGAGCCCTATGGCGGCAATGGCGGCGATCCCAATACCAGTGATGACATAAAGCACATAAGGACCAGAGATGAAGGGCACAACCAAAAAAAGGAGGGCAAGGCCGATCCATACCCACACCCTACCAAAGTCTGTCTCGAAAATGGTAATCTCTTGTTCGTAGTATTCCCTAAAATTTCCGCATGGCCGAAATCGCAGTCTCTTCATCCTCTCAATGCAACCTTTCTTTTATGGTAGTGAAGCCAAAAATTTTCCTAAACCCGCTCGATCTCCACCGAACCAAAGAGCCCGTAAGGCTTGATCAACAAAATAAGGACAAGGACAATATAGGGAATCACCTCCCGCAAGGAAGTGGAGATATATCCGCCCGTGAAGGTCTCCAGTAACCCGATGATGAGACCACCCAAAATGGCCCCACCGATGCTGTCCAACCCCCCCAGGATGACCACTGGGAAGACCTTAAGGCCCATGGCGCTGAGATCGTGAACATTGATGCCTTGCATTATGCCCAGGACGATCCCGCTCATGGCGCACACTACAGCGGCAATGGCCCACGATAGGGCAAAGACCCTCCTTACGTGAACCCCCAGAGAGAGGGCAGCAGGCTGGTGATCCGCCACGGACCGCATGTAGATACCTTGGGAGGAATATTTGAAGAAGAATCCAAATACCCCCAGGAAGATCAAACCGATGATGATCGCTGAAACGTATACTGATGGTATAGTGACGGCCCCCCACTTAATGGAGAGGGCCTCGGGCAGGAATGCTGGATAATCAAATATATTACCACCGAAAACAAAAAGCATCAAACCCTTGAACATGAAGGACAGCCCGACAGTCAGCATGATTACTTCGATGAGGGCTTCGCCAATGAGGGGACGCAGGAAGAGCCTCTCGATGATAAAGCCGAGGGTAAAGCACCCCATCAGGGTTATCAAAAAGCAGACCACGATGGGCAACTTGGCCCATGCGGCAAGGACCAGGAAAATGAAGGCACCTATTGACAGCAATTCGCCATGGGCAAAATTGAGCACACTGCTGGATTTAAAGATCATGACAAAACCCAATGCGGAAAGGGCGTATAAAAAACCCATAGACAAACCGTTAACCAGGAGTTGAATAAAATATTCCATCGGGGCAAGTCCCTCCTTATTCGAGAGCTAATATCTTTACCGTGGTCTCAATGGTGCCCACGTGTCCGTCCCGATATCGCACCTGACCTGTCACCTTTAATTCATCCTGATCTCTGTACATGGCCTCGATCAAGTCCTTATATTGCTCATAGACGAACGTCCTGCGCACCTTTCCGGTCCGAGTCAATTCCTGGTCATCGGCATCCAGGAGTTTGTACAGCAGCAAAATCTTGCGAATCTTCATGTGTTTGGGCAATCGCTCGCTGACCTCCTTGACTTCACCGCAGATCAGCTCTTCTACCCGAGGCTGCTGGGAGAGATCGGTGTAAGTAGTGTAGGGGATCCGCCGATCCTCGGCCCAATCCCCCACGGTTTCCATGTCTATATTGATCATGGCCGTAATATATGGCATCCCCTCCCCGAAGATCACCGCCTCCTTGATATAAGGACTGAATTTGAGCCGAGTCTCTATAAAGTCCGGGGAAAAGGCCTCCCCTTCTTTGGTGCGCATGATCTCCTGTTTTCGCCCAATGATCACCAGTTGACCATCGTCATCAAAATACCCGGCATCCCCTGTATGCAGCCACCCATCCCTCAATGTTGCGGCTGTCTCCTCTGGGTCCTGATAGTACCCCATAAAGTTCGAAGGGGTCGACACCAGCACCTCCTGATCCTCCGCAATCCTGACCTCGGTGCGGGGCAATGGCTTACCCACGGTCTCGGGTTTAACCTCTCCATCAGGGTGGATCTGAAAGACCCCCCCGGACTCGGTGAGGCCATAGGCCTGCTTCAAATTCAGCCCATTGGCTCGAAAAAAACGGATGACATCGGGGCTTAGGGGATGCCCCCCGCTGGCGACGGTCCGAAGCTGCGAACAGCCCACTCGATCCAGAAGGGATCGATAGATGAGCCAGGAGGCCAACCAATTGAGGAACTTAAACCACATGGTAACAGGTTGCTTCTTGGACTCCCTGTCCACCCTCGCCTCCCCTATCCTCTGGCAGAGGCGGTAAATGCTACGCTTGATCAATCCAGAGTCGCTGATCTTCACCCGAATCTTGGAGGCCAGGTCCTCCCAGAACCGTGAGGAGGTGATCATTATGGCGGGTCCAACCTCACGTAAGTCCTCCACAACCGTTTCCGGGGTCTCAGGGAAATTCATGACCATCCCTCCGCAGAGTGCAACCCCCATCCCCCACATTTGGTCAACAATCCAAGCAGGCGGCGTGATCGAGATCCAGTTGTCTCCGATACCAATGGGTGAGGCCTCCAACCATTTTCTCCCCATATCAATGATGTTCTTGTAGCTCAACATGGCAAATTTCGGAACGCCTGTGGTCCCGGAGGTCATAATCATCAAGGCGAGATCATCGGACTTGCCTTTCCACAACTCCTCCTCGAAACGTTTGGGTTGTTGCTTGTCTAATTCTCGGCCCAGCTCCAGAAGTTCGGCAAAACTCAGCAGCCATGGGTTGTCCCTATAGCTCCTCATCCCTGTGCGATCGATGTATATGACGCGCCGGACGTGAGAGAGTTCTTCCTGGGCCTCCAATAACTTATCGGTCTGCTCCTGATCCTGGGAAACTACATAGGCGGTTTGAACACGATTCAATCCAAAGGTCAGCTCCTTGGTCACCGATGATGTATATAAATTCAGGGTATGGGCCCCCAGAGACTGAGCCGCAAGCTCACTGAATAGCCATTCAGGATGGTTATCCGTGATTATGCCAATATGTTCGCCCCGTTTGAGTCCGATGGCCAAAAGGCCCAAGGCCACATGCTTGACATAATTAAGATAATCTTGCCAGGTATAGGGCTCCCAGATCCCATAGGCCTTCTCCCGAATGGCAATCCTCTCGGAGCCCCACCGTTGCGCCTGCTTGGCCAAGATCTGAGGAAAGGTATACTCGGAGAAAGAAGATAATTGCTGTTCATCGATGCGTTCTTTGGTCGCCTTCATTGTGCTCTGCTAAGGGCCTTTACCCATCGGCTAGATGGTCCCTGTATCACCCAGGTACGCCTTTATGACCTCAGGGTGGTTTTGTACCATTTCTGGGGAGCCCTCTGTGAGCTTTTTCCCAAAGTCCATCACAATAACCCGTTTTGAGATGCTCATAACAACGGACATATCGTGCTCCACCAGGACCATGGTCTGCCCCCATGCCTCGTTCAACTCCACCAGGAACCGGACCATGTCCTCCTTTTCTTCCAGGGTCATCCCGGCGAAGGGCTCATCCAGCAACAGGAGCTTTGGCTCCAGGGCCATGGCACGGCCAAGGTCCACCCTCTTTCGTAACCCATAGGGGAGGCCACCCACTGGCTTCTTCCTAATGGACTGTATCTCCAGAAAATCGATGATCTCCTCTACGACCCGCCTGTGACGGACCTCTTCCCTCTTGACCGATGGCCAGAAAAGGGATGCCAGCCCCACGCTATATTTACAGTGAACATGTCGGGCCAGAAGGATATTGGCGATGACGCTGGCCCCAGGGAAGAGCTCGATATTCTGAAAGGTCCTTCCGATGCCAAGTCTTGTTACTTGATGGGGATGAAGGCCTCTGACGTCCTCTCCATTGAAGAGGATCTGCCCCTTTTGTGGATGATAATAGCCTGTCATGGAGTTCAGCAGACTCGTTTTGCCCGCACCATTTGGCCCTATAATGGCCAACAGCTCTCCTGTGTTGACGCTACAATTTATATCTTGAAGGGCCACAATCCCTCCAAAACTCAGAGATAGATCCTTCACCTCCAACTCAGCCCGACGGTCATCGGGCTGAGTGGAGGCGAAGATGCTCGGTTGCCCTCGAAATGCCTTCATTATGTTACTTTTTCAAAACCTTGATCTGCCCTTTCCCGGGGACAAAGAAGTTCGTCACCGGTGTGTAGGTGGCATCTTCGTGAATTTGCACGATCCTGGCCGTGAATGAACCCTCATGGCTGTCCTTGCTAAAGGAAGTCTTGGGGAGGAGCCCCCCAAAGTCTTCATTTCGGAAGGACTCCATGGCCTTATTGATGGTCTCGCCGTTTATCTTCCCAAATTTTTCATTGGCCCTTATAAAGGCCCTCTCCATAACCATGCCCATGATGACACCCTCCCAGTAGGAGGTATCGAAGCTTGTCACCGTCTTGTAACGCTTGCCCAGATCCAGCATGAACTTTACTCCAGGTGCATTATCCACAGGGAGGCCTCCTGAGAACTGCATGAAGAGCCGATCACGGATCAGGCCTTTTCCAAGAGCCCAGAAGTCCGGGTCCGTGGAGGTCCAGGTGCCGAAGAACGGGACATTGAGGCCAACGCGATCCGCATCCCTGAGGGCAATGGTAATGTGGGCCGGGAGCATCTGCATGAAGATATACTCTGCCCCCTTGTCCTTCAGCCGAAGCAGTTCAGTGCTCAGATCGACCGTCTTTGTAGGGCATTGTTCTATCGCAACAATATTGACATTGTGTTTGGCAGCATATTCCTTGCTCGGTGCATGAATGGACTTCCCGTAGGTATTGTTATAGGTCAGGAGGCCGACCTTGGGGGGTTTCTTCCCTTTGTGGATGGCCAGGATATATTCCAGCACGGCTTGGGAGTCCAATACATAGCTACCAAAGGGTAGATACATATAATCCAATGGGGGCTTGAGAATTCCCTGATAGGTGGAATAATTTATGGTAGGCACCTTGTATTTCTGGATAATAGGCTTTACCGATATCCCTGTGCCAG
>JAFDHG010000047.1 GCA_019308925.1 Deltaproteobacteria bacterium | reverse complement strand
TTAACAGGAGCTTTTGTGTTCTTGAAATAAACAAATATTCCCAAAGTGAAGCTAGTTATAGCTGTTATTAAATTGGCCGTTGAGATACCGCTTAGCATATTCTTTGTCTCGGTGAAATTTTCCTCTTAATACTTTTTAATTATAATTACAGCATTTCTTGAGCCAAAACCAACACTGTTGGACAAAACTGCACTTACCTTAGCTTTTATGCCTTTGTTCGGGACATAATTTAGATCGCAATCGGGATCTGGCGTTTCATAATTGATAGTGGGGTGTATAAATTTATTTTCTATGGTTAAGGCCGATGCCACGGCCTCGATAGCCCCTGCCCCTCCTATGCTATGTCCTGTCATTGATTTAGTAGCATTAATTGGTGTCCTATAAGCATGACGGCCAAATATTTTCTTAAAAGCAAGCGTTTCTATCTTATCGTTTAATGGGGTTGAAGTGCCATGTGCATTTATATAATCAATTTCCTCAGCATCTACATTCGCATCTTGTAAAGCTAATCTTATTGCATCTACAATTCCCTCTCCGTCATCAGAAGGCCTAGTCATATGAAAAGCATCAGAGGTTGCACCAAATCCTGCTAGCTCACCATATATATGGGCATTTCTTTTCAGTGCATGCTCAAGTTCCTCTAATACAACCACTCCAGCACCCTCGCTCATCACAAAGCCATCACGGTTTCTATCAAAAGGCCGACTTGCCTTCTGAGGATAGTTATTTCCTCTGGATAGGGCGCCTATTCTACAAAAAGAACCGAATGTCAATGGTGCTAAAGGGGCTTCAGCACCACCAGCTATTGCAGCGTCTACTACATCATTCCTGATTAGAGTTAAAGCATATCCAATAGCATCTGTTCCTGAAACGCAACCCGCGGATATCGTGTAGCAAGGTCCTTTAATTCCTAACTCAATAGAAGCATGGGAAGAAGCCTCTCCGCAGTAGAGTCTAAGAGCTAATAATGGGTCTGTCCTATTTAGGCCTTTTTCCATAAAAACTTCATGTTGAAATTCGGCATGAGGCAAGCCACCTAGCGAACTGCCCATTACAATTCCAATTTTTTTATTATTCCCTCTATTGATGGTTAATTGAGAATCCTCTATCGCCATCCGAGCAGCAGCCACGGTAAATTGTACAAATCTATCCATTCTCCTGGCACTTTTGGGGCTCATATAGTCTGTGGGGTCAAAATTATTAATTTCCCCAGCGACCTGAGAGGGGTAAGAGGAAGCATCAAACCTGGTTACCTTTTGGATACCAGATTTTCCTTCTTTTAATGCGTTCCAAAAGGCTTCCTTGCCAATCCCATTTGGTGCTATTACCCCCAGGCCAGTGATTACTACTCTTCTCTTCTTCACCTTAAAGTCTCCTCCAACGACTGCCTTTATAAGCTTTAAAAGTTAAACGTCATCTACTGCATCCTTCTATTCACACTTTCAATTAATTCCCTTTAAAACCTCAAAGTCAGCAGAGAGCTTTAAAAGTTTACCAATTTATACAATAAATATTAAAGTGTTTTTAAAAAAATTTGTCAAGTATTCGAATTGCCTCATTTTAAAAAAGTATGTGAAAATTGGCTATCTTCTATTTTTTCACTTTTCTTTTTTCCTCCCTTTGTCTATATTTTACCTGTTCAGTTGTTAGCTAAATATATCATCATTGGGTGGTTTAAGCTTCGTTTTTTTACATTTCTAATTCCGGTGCCACTGATTTGATCCAGCCGATCGCATTTTTTATTGGAGGAGGCATGACCGAGAAAGGAAAAGGGCTTCACTGCCCCAAATGTGGTACCTTGGTAAAGGAATACCACAATCCCTTTCCCACCGTGGATATTATCATCGAACAGGGAGAGGGGATTGTTCTGATCCTGCGTCGAAACGAACCTCGTCAATGGGCCCTGCCTGGGGGATATTGCGATTATGGGGAGAGCTTGGAGGAGGCAGCAATAAGGGAGGCCAGGGAAGAGACCAATCTTGAAGTAGAGCTACTGGGGCAGTTTCATACCTACTCTGACCCCCAGCGTGACCCCAGGCAGCACAATATCACCACTGTTTATATCGCCAGGGCCAAGGGAGGGACCCTCCAAGCCCAGGATGACGCCCAGGGGATAGGGATCTTTTCCGAGGAGGAAGTTCCCTCTGAGCTCGCCTTTGACCACTCCCAGATATTGAGAGACTACTTCATTTATAAAAAGACGGGGGCACGCAGGGTCCTCTAATCTAACCTCGCTAGGACCTCCCTTATCCTCTTTACCCCTTCTTGGATGACCTCAAGGGAGATGGGATAGGAGAGGCGCAGATACCCCTCTGCCCCAAAGTCCACCCCGGGCACCACCGCCACCAAGGCCTCATCCAGGAGATAACCGGTCAGTTGAGAAGAGTCTTCGATCCTTTTCCCTTTAAAGCTCCTGCCGAGATAGGCCCCTATGTTGGGGAAGACATAGAAGGCCCCCAGCGGTTTGTAGCAGGAGATGCCTTCTATGGAGGTGATTGCCTTCCAGATGAGGTCCCTTCGTCTTTGATACTCCTGCGCCATGACCTGGATCTCTTCTTGGTTTCCCAGCAATGAAGCCAAGGCCCCTTTTTGGGCAAAGGAGGTGGGGTTAGAGGTGCTCTGGCTCTGGATCCGGGTCATGGCCCCGATGACCTTGGGCGGTCCCGCAGCATACCCGATCCTCCACCCGGTCATGGAGTAGGTCTTGGAGGCCCCGTTGACGAGGATGGTGATCTCCTTTACCTCCTCACTAATAGAGGCGATGCTAACGTGTTCAAAGCCATCATAGACGATCTTCTCGTAGATCTCATCGGAGATGATACAGATATTGTGCCGCAAGGCCACCTCGGCCAACCCCTCCAGTTCACGGCGGGTATAAGCACTACCAGTGGGGTTAGAGGGGGAGTTGATGATCACCGCCCTGGTCTTGGGGGTTGTCGCCTCCTCCAAGGCCTCAGGGGCCAGCTTGAATCCTTCTTCTTCAGAGGTGGATATGATTACCGGTCTCCCCCCTGCCAACATGACTATAGGAGGATAGGAGACCCAATAGGGGGCGGGGATGATCACCTCATCCCCTTTATCTAAGATGGCTTGGGCAAGGTTGTAAAGGGAGTGTTTTCCCCCACATGAGACCAATATTTGCTCCTTTTGATACGTTACCTTATTTTCCCTTAGGAGCTTTTCTACAATGGCCTCCTTCAGCTCATCTATTCCACCCACCGGGGTATATTTGGTGAAACCTTCCTGCAAGGCCTTGATGGCTGCGTCCTTGATGTGTTGGGGGGTGTCGAAATCAGGTTCCCCAGCTCCGAAGCTTATTACGTCGATCCCCTGGGCGCGCATGGCCTTGGCTTTGGCCGTGATGGCCAAGGTAGGGGAAGGCTTAACCTTTTGGGCCCTCTGGGATAGCTTCATCGATTTCACCTCCTAAGTAATCGTCCATGACGGTTACCCTCACTCTTGAGAATAAAGATACCTTGCTCCAAACTTCGGCCTCCCGTTGAGGGGGGAAACCCCCTCAAACTCCCCCAAACGGGGTTTCCTATTTTTTAGGGGTTTCAGGGGGCCTTACCCCCTGAAGTAAGGTCCGAAAGAACCTCCAAGGTTCATCACCCTTTTAAAGCCGATTTACGTAGAAAAAGTATTTTCTAGGTAACATACTTTCCCCTCTGGTGCAAGGACATAAATCTCCCCTCCCCTATTGCTTATTTCCCTTGAAAGACATATAATTAATAGCCAAATTGGCGAAGGAACGGCGATGGACAAGGAGATATAAGGGGGTTAGAAGAGGTCTTCAGAGACCTTCAACTCTTCAACGCTAAAGGGGATGGGAGATGATCACAAAGGAGATAGAGGTCAAGACCAAATCGAGGATGGAGCTGGTCGATATCACGCCCCAAGTGGAGGGGGTAATTGAGGAATCAGGGATATCAGAGGGGATCTGCTCTCTCTATGTACCACATACTACGGCAGCAGTGACCATCAATGAGAATGCTGACCCCAGCGTAAAGGCCGATATCATAGCCAAGTTGAACCAACTTGTCCCGGCTGGGGATCGTTACCATCACTTGGAGGGGAATGCCGATGCCCACATCAAGGCGACCCTAGTAGGGCCCTCAGAGACCCTCTTGGTGAGGGGAGGACGGCTGTCGTTGGGGACCTGGCAGGGGGTGTTCTTCTGCGAGTTTGACGGTCCCCGCCGCAGGAAGGTATTGGTGAGGGTGATGTGATCTCAATTTTACCATTGGGTCGGTAAAATTGAGAGGGTTCAAGGGGTCAAGGATTCCAGTGGTCAAGTGAAATGCTCAAAAATTATAAGGAGTTGAAAGTTTGGCAGAAGGCGTATCAGCTTTGTATCAATCTCTATAAAATTACGAAAGGTTTCCCTAAAGAAGAGAGATATGGATTGACATCACAGATCAGGAGGGCTGCTGTATCTGTTCCATCAAACATAGCAGAGGGGTATGGCAGGAAGACGACACAGGAGTATATGCAATCATTATATATAGCGTATGGTTCTAATTGTGAGTTAGAGACCCAGATTATGTTATCGAGTGATTTAGGCTATATTAAACCGGATGATTTCAGGGCTCTTCAGAAAAACATAGGGGAGGGTGAGAGGATGCTCAAGGCACTCATTCGATCTTTAGAGAACAAACACTTGAACCCTTGAATCCTCGAATCCTTGGATCCTTTTGGTTAAAGAGCCTTTGATCTTTGCTTCCATCTTGACAGAGGAGAATGGATGAAAAGATTATATCTGGTTACAGGGGGTGCTGGTTTTATCGGGTCCCATATTGTGGAGGAATTAGTCAGGAGGGGGGAGCGGGTCAGAACCATCGACAACCTATCTACAGGCAAGAGGGAGAACCTTCAACACGTAATGGAAGAAATAGAGTTTATGGAGGGAGACCTCAGAGACCTGAATGCGGCCGTGAAGGCGGTAGAGGGGGCCGATTTTGTCATGCATCAGGCAGCCGTCCCTTCCGTCCCCAGGTCTATCAAGGACCCCAAAGGGATTACCGAACATAACGTCAATGGTACCCTGCACCTGCTCATAGCTGCCCGCAATGCCGACGTGAAGAGGGTAATCTACGCCTCCTCTTCCTCGGTCTACGGTAACTCCCCCCTCCTTCCGAAGGTGGAGGATTTTCTCCCCTCCCCTCTCTCCCCCTATGCTGCATCCAAGCTTGCTGGTGAATATTACTGCCAGGTCTTTTATCAGGTCTATGGCCTGGAGACGATCTGCCTACGCTATTTTAACTGCTTCGGCTCCAGGCAAGACCCCCTCTCTCCATACGCCGCCGTGATTCCCAAATTTATCACTCTGGCCTTAGAAAAAAGACCCCTGGTTGTATACGGGGATGGTGAGCAGACAAGGGATTTCTCTTTCGTAGACAATATAGTTCAGGCCAACCTCCTGGCGTGTGAGGCCGAGGGGGTGGCAGGGGAGACGATAAACGTGGGGTGTGGGGAGAGGATATCCATCAATCAATTGGTGGAGGAGTTGAAAAAGATCATCGATCCAGATCTGAATATCGAATACACCTCTCCACGTCCAGGAGATGTGGAACACTCTCTGGCCAGCATAGAAAAGGCGAGGGAGTTCTTAGGATATGAACCGGGGGTTCCTTTTTCAGAAGGGTTGCGCAGGAGTGTGGCTTGGTTCAAGGCCTCTCGACAGAATTGTTGAGGGGAAAATCCAAAAGGATTTTTCCCTCAACGGCGACCTCAGGTCGCCAAGGATAAAAAAAGAGTTACTTCTTATAATTAATACTGGGGAGTTTGAGGGGCCACCCTCAATGGGGGGTCGAAATTAGGGAGAGTAATTCTTTCTCTTAAGAGATGTGAGCGAGGTTATAGAATGCTGGAGGTGAAGAACATCCTCACCGTTGATGTAGAGGAGTGTTTTCACAGAAACGATCTCCCCCTCTCCAAGAAGCAGAGGGAGTTGTTGGGGGGGAGGGTAGGGGAGCAGACAGAGCGACTTGTTTCCCTGTTGAGGGCCTATGGTCAGAGGGGGACCTTTTTCGTCCTTGGGGAGGTTGCTGAAGGATACTCTCACCTGGTGAGGAGGTTAGTAGAGGAGGGATTCGAACTGGGCCTCCATGGATATCATCACCGCCTCGTTTACGAGCAGAAAAGGGAAGAATTCCGTCGCGAGATCCAGGAGGCGAAGGTCCTGCTGGAGGAGATCGGAGGGAAAGAGATCGTCGGTTTTAGGGCCCCCTCATGGTCCATTACCCGAAGGTCTCTTTGGGCGCTGAGGATATTGGCCGATATAGGATTTAAGTATGACTCCAGTATCCTACCTGCCAGGGCCTATCTGGGGGGTATCTCCCGGTCCAATCCACGGATACATAGGAGGGAAGATGCCGAGATCATAGAGGTACCGCCATCTATCATAAGGATAGGGTGCCTCCGCCTTCCCTTCTCTGGAGGGTTGTATCTCAGGGTATTGCCTTATAATTTGATACGATATTGTATTAAAAATATGAACAAAAAGGGCCTCCCCGCCGTTATCTACCTCCATCCTTGGGAGCTAGATCCAGAGCTCCCGCGGTTAGGATTGAACTGGAAGGGGAGGTTTGCCCTCTATCATAATCTGGATAAAGTAGAGGCCAAGGTGGAAGGATTGCTGAGGGAATTTTCCTTTGCCCCTGTTCAGGAGGTGTTGGGAGATGCGGGTTTTTTTCGTGGACCTTAAGGGCCAGTATAAAGATATCAAGATGTACCCCGAATTGAGCCAGGAGGAGGTCAAAGAACTGGTAGGGGAGATAAAGGGGTTTTTGGGTTGATGGGGGTATATCTGTCCTTTATCTTGGTGAATTGGAACACCAAAGGGCTCACCTTGGAGGCCCTGCGTTCCATCTTTAATACCGTCAACGGTTATGAATTTGAGGTCGTGGTGGTGGACAATGGTTCGGAAGATGGAAGCCCTGAGGCAATAAGGGAGGTCTTTCCTCAGGCCCAACTCATTCTCAACAGCGAGAACTACGGCTTCGCCCGGGCCACCAATCAGGCCCTGGCCAAAACAGCGGGGAGATATGTCTTTCTGCTGAACAGCGATGCCAGACTAAAGGAAGGGGCAGTCCAGGCCATGGTCACCTTTATGGAGGATAACCCCGATGTGGGCATAGCAGGGGGGCAACTGGTCAACGCGGATGGCTCAAGGCAGAATTCCATTGCCTCCTTTCCTTCCTTGGCCACGGAGCTGCTAAACAAACGCCTGCTACGTACCCTCTTCCCCCGGAGGTACCCGGGCAAAGAGAGAGATTATCCCTCCCCCATAGATGTGGATTCCCTGGTGGGTGCCTGTATAATTGTCCGCCGCAAAGCCATAGAGGAAGTAGGGGGATTAGATGAGGGATATTTTTTCTTTATGGAGGAGACCGATTGGTGTTTTCGGATGAGAGACAAGGGTTGGCGGGTTTGTTTCGTGCCTCAAGCCCAGATCCTCCATCTGCAGGGGGTCAGCGCCGCAATGGTCAAGACGGAGGCCAAGATAGAGTTCTATCGCTCACGGTATCTATTTTTCACCAAATATAAGGGAAGGGTTAGACTGGTCTTCTTAAAGATGGGATTGATGCTGCGCCTCTTGGGAGAGGTTCTGGCCAATTCCCTCTTGCTCGGCAAGAGGGGGTATAGGAAGAGGTGGAGGACGTGCTGCCGACTCTTGCTCTGGCACCTCAAATTCTGTCCATATTATGAGGGCCTGAAAGGGGTGAAACATGTTAAGACAGCTCACCAGAAAGATTAACATAAGTAGGCTATTGCAGAGGTTTAGAAGGACCGCCCTCCTGGTGGTGGGTGATATCGTTATCGATGAATTTATCTGGGGAAAGGTCTCCAGGGTCTCCCCTGAGGCCCCAGTACCTGTGGTGGCTGTCACCAATGATACCCTCCTGCTGGGGGGGGCGGCCAATGTGGTGAACAATGTACATAGCTTGGGTGGGCGGGTCTTGTTGACCGGGGTCATTGGGGGCGATAGGATGGGGGAGAAGATGAAGGGGCTTTTGGTCGAACAGGGGATAGACACAGGAGGGATTGTGGTGGAGGTGGGAAGGCCTACGACAGTCAAGACGAGGATTATTGCCCATAGCCAGCAGGTAGTCCGCTTTGACCGTGAGAGTCTGGAGCCCATCCCCAAGCAAAGCCAGGAAAGGCTCTTCAATTATATAGATGCGCACTGGGACAAAGTCGACGGGGTCATTATCTCAGACTATGGCAAAGGGGTGATCACTCCAGGCCTGATGGATTTTATCATGGACAAAAGGAGGGCCGATGAGAAATTGGTGGCTGTGGACCCCAAGATGAATAATTTTGAACTCTATAAAGGTAAAGGGGTGACGGTCTTGACCCCCAACATTAAAGAGGCTGAGGTGGCTGCAGGCAAGGAGATAAGGGATGAGGACTCCCTAGAGGAGGTGGGAAGGTACTTATTGGAGAAGTTCGTCAGCCAGGCGGTCCTCATCACCAGGGGAGAGGAGGGGATGGTCCTCTTTGAGCGAAGGGGAAAGATTACCAGGGTCCCCACTGTGGCCAAGGAGGTCTATGACGTAACAGGAGCAGGGGACACGGTGGTCAGTACCCTGACCTTGGCCCTAGCTGCAGGGAGTGATTTTCCACAGGCAGCGGTCTTGGCCAACTACGCCGCCGGGATAGTGGTGGGCAAGGTGGGTACAGCTATTGTGACCCCGGAGGAGTTGGGGAAGGCTGTTACCGAGTATGTGATCCACCCCTAAAGGCCTCCCATAGGAACCGCAACTCTTTATTCCTCAGAAGATAGGAAAAGAGGAAGAAAAGAACAATTCCTGCAATTATTCCGCCACCCAACAGCGGTATCTTCGCTGCATAACCCCCGCTTTCCCTCCATGTATATCCTCTCTCAGTCAGAAGAACCACCAGGGACATAGGGATGATGGCCAGGGCTATCTTGAGCATGGAGGAGGTGAGCTCTCTCCAGCGCAGCCCAGAGGTCTTGCGGTGGAAGAAATAGGCCAGAAATGCCACATTTAAGATGGCGGCCAGCGAA
Organism: Deltaproteobacteria bacterium; assembly: GCA_019308925.1. Taxonomy (NCBI): domain Bacteria; kingdom Pseudomonadati; phylum Myxococcota; class Myxococcia; species Deltaproteobacteria bacterium. The sequence continues at coordinate 10,302 of JAFDHG010000047.1, read as the reverse complement.
TTGGCCAGGGCCAAACCCGCATGTCGCAAAGGGTGCATCAGGACTACTCCCAGCAGGAAGTTGGCCACCAGGGCCATTATGGCCACCTTGACCGGGGTCTTGGCATCCTCTAGGGCGTAAAAGGCCCGAGACAGGACAGTTATCCCCCCAAAGGCCCAGATGCTGAGGGAATAGAAGAGCAAGGCCTTGGCCGACATGATGGTGCTGTGGTAGGTAAAGGCCCCGTGTTGAAAGATGAGGTTGAGGATGGGGACCCGGAGGATGATTAACCCCACCATGGCGGGTACGGTGATGAACAGGATCATCCTCAAGGAGAAGTTCACTCCCTCATTGAGTTCCTCAATCCTCCCTTCAGCCACCAGGCGCGAGAAGCTGGGCAGGACTGCTACCCCGAGGGCGATAGCGAAAAGCCCCAGGGGGAACTCGAAGATCCTGTCGGCATAATAGAGATAGGAGATGCTCCCCTGCGGGAGGAATGAGGCCAGGAAGCGGTTTACCACCTGGTTAAACTGAAAGGCCGCGATCCCTATCATCATAGGGGCCATCATTAGGGCGATGCGTCGCAAGGCTGGGTGGCACAGGTCGAAGTTTATCTTAAAGGTTATCCCCTTGGCGCGCAAAAAGGGGAGTTGGAGAAGGAATTGGGCCAACCCTCCAAGGAATACCCCCAGGGCCAAGGTGAGCACAGGGGGGTTGATTCTGGGGGCCAGAAGGAGGACACTGACAATGATTGAAATGTTGAGCAGACAGGGGGCCAGGGCAGGGGCAGCAAAGTGGCGATGGGAGTTCAGGACCCCCATAGCCAATGCCACCAAGCCGATAAAGAAGAGATAGGGGAAGCATATGCGGGTCAGCAGGATGGTGAGCCTTATCAGAGAAGGGTCCTTCCATCCGAAGGCCTGCAACTTGATGATCCAGGGGGTCAGGACAATCCCCATGATGGTCAATATAAGTAGGAGGGAGGTGACGACGGTGGTGGTGATATGGACGACCCGCTGGGACTCTTGGGGCTGATGGGTCAAGTATTCTGTATAGACGGGGACAAATGAGACCGTGAGGGTTCCCTCCCCGAGGAGCCTCCTCAGCAAGTTGGGTATGGTAAAGGCGATGAAAAAGGCATCGGTGGCCATGCCGGCACCGAAATAGCCGGAGATGACCATGTCTCGTATCAACCCCAGGACCCTACTCATAAAGGTGGCAGAACTAACCACCCCTGTAGCCCTGACGATCTCCTTTTTCTCCTGCACAGTCCTTCCCCTTGTAAGATATTGAGGACCTTGCTCCACGTTGATCTAACACATTTTACCGTGAAAATACCTTTTCACGGTAAATTGATAACATAAAAGTTCCTTTAACCTCAAGGTTTTTGAAAGCCCCACTTCAGGGGGCTTCGCCCCCTGAAACCCCGACGACCTTCAGGTCATCTCATTAAGGAGGCTGTGCCCCCCGAAACCCCGAAAGATATTCTCCTTGTTGGGGGTCTGGGGGCTTTGCCCCCAGAGAGACGTGCCAAAAGCACGCTGCATTTTCATGGGCGGGGGTGAGGGCAAACCCTTGTGAGGGTTTGGTAGCAGCATGTTTTACAAAAATAAAGTTGACGTGGAAAGGATTTCGCCACAAAATATCCTTGACAGGTCTCAATAGGGGTTACCTCCCCTTATAAATTGTGGTATCGCCGTGGAGAGGAAAAGAAATCATTAGAGACTTGCAGATTTCATTACTAATGATATAATTTATTTATGGATCTTCTCCTACCCTCATGAGGGTTTAATAGAAAAGACATAGATAGTTAGGTCTAAAAATGGCGGGGGAAGTAGAAGGATCTAATAAAAGGCTGAAGGAGTTTTTTGATTGGGCCACGAGGAGGAGTTTTTGGGACTTGAACATCAAGGACAAGAGGGTGACGGATTATATCTCCTCTCTACTCACCAATTTCGCCCGGACGGAGAATCTTTATAGGATAAGGGATCAAAGGGGGAGGAGATTAGAGACCGTAGTCGAGATGCTCCTGGAGGCCCATGAAGTTGCCCACACCGGTTCTGGCCTGTTAAGGGAGAGAGAGATCAGGAGACAGGTGGGTGACTATGTCCTCTTTATGACCGGGATGTTCAAAGAGTATACCAACAGACTGTCCATAACATCTTATTATCTGCAAGAGGGGGCGAGGGCCTACTGGTTGGTAAGCGAGCTTGATCAAGCCCTTTATCATCCAGAGGCCATCATTTTTAGGGAACTGTCCAACAGATTCGAGTTTTATGTGGGGGGTCTTAACTATCTGCGAACCCTTTTCTTCAAAGACAGGGGGGATGATCCTTTTGAAGGATTTTCCAAACAATTGAGGAGATTAGTATAGGGATTCAAAAAATTACGAAAAATTAAATTTTAAAAAGGGGGTAAGGGCAAATGCCCACTTATGAGTTTTACTGTCCCAAATGTAAAGAAGATATATCTTTGATCCTTAGCTTAAAGGAGTATGAAGATAAAGAGTATAAGTGCCCTAACTGTGGAGAAAAAAAGCTAAAACAACTGGTTACCCGCTTCATTACCAAAACCTCCAGAAAGAGTTAGTTCCCCCCTTATTTTTTTCCGCAGTTGAAATGTCTTATCCCTTATGTTAGGCTTTTGAGGACAAGATGAAAGATCTGTTGTGAAAGAGTTATTGACTATTTACCATAGGTTATTACATTTTTTTGGGGAGCAAGGGTGGTGGCCTGCAGAAACCTCTTTTGAAGTGATAGTGGGGGCCGTTTTGACCCAAAATACGGCCTGGAAAAACGTGGAGCGGGCCATTGAAAACCTGAAGAGAGAAGGGGTACTGACGCCTCAGGGCTTGATCCAGGTAGAAGAGTCGAGATTAGCAGAACTTATACGGCCAGCTGGCTATTATAATGTCAAGGCAAGGCGGCTGAAAAATTTCATGGACTTCTTACACAGGGAATATGGAAGAGATTTAAAGGGGATGTTTAGCGAGTCCCTTGCCACACTCAGGGAGAAGATCCTCAAGGTAAAGGGGATAGGCCTTGAGACAGCAGACAGTATTCTCCTCTACGCAGGAGAAAAGCCGATCTTTGTGGTTGATGCCTATACCAAAAGGATTTTATACCGACATGGGATTGTCACCGATGGGGTATCCTATCAGGACATCCAGGATCTTTTCATGAGTAGCCTTCCACGGGATATATCCCTATATAAAGAATATCATGCCCTTTTAGTGAAATTAGCGAAGACTTTCTGTAAGACCAAACCCCATTGTACTGGTTGTCCCTTGGAGGAAGGATGGCTTATCTCAAGGGGGAAATAAGAAAACTGGTGGGGAAGGCGATCCACCAATATCGTCTTATCGAAGATGGTGACAGGATATTGGTGGCCGTTTCGGGGGGAAAGGACAGTCTGGTGATGTTAAAACTCCTGCATGAGCGAAGATATAGAGTACCCATAAATTATGAGCTTAAGGTGGTAACTGTCGATCTTGGATATGAAGGTGGCAATTTGGAGTTGTTAGAAGGGTATATGAAGGGTCTTAGGTGCGATTATTTCCTCAAAAAGACCCAAATAGGACCATTGGCCCATAGCCCCCTTAATCATGAAAATCCCTGTTTCCTCTGTGCGAGGTTAAGACGTAAGGTCATCTTTGAAACCGCTAAGGAAGTGGGTTGTAATAAAGTGGCCTTGGGGCATAATAGGGATGACATTATAGAGACCTTCCTGTTAAATGTCTTTTACTGTGGGGAGATAAGCACCATGGTTCCCCATCAGGTCCTCTTTGGGGGCAAACTGTCCATAATTAGGCCTTTGTCTCTGGTCGAGGAGGGTAAGATCCGGGCCTATGCCAAACTTCATGATTTCCCCGACTTACATGATGGTTGCCCCACGAGAGGTTCGACCCGCAGAAGGGAGATCAAATTCCTTTTGGGGGAGCTGGATAGGATGGACAGGAGGATAAAGAGGAATATATTTCGGGCCCTCAGTAATGTCAAGGGTGAATATCTATTAGCGTGAAAATATTTCACGGTAAATTGAACTTTTATAAGTTATGTGGGTTCTTATGCGTTTGTGGCCTTACTTCAGGGGGCAAGCCCCCTGAAACCCCTCGAGAAGAAAGGGTTCTAGGGTTCAAGGATTCAAGTGGTTTTCCCTTTGCTAAAATCCTAGACCCCTCGAATCCTAGAATCCTGTATTTTACGTGGGCAGGGATGAAGGGGAAACCCTCATGAGGGTTTGGTTATGGAGCCCCTAATTAAGCTAATTTTTATAATATTGGTCTCCTTTTTTATGCTCAACTGTTCTTCTCAAGGGGCTGATGGGGACTTTTATCTAGCCGCTCGTCAGAAGATGGTAAAGGAGGACATCCAAAAGAGGGGAATAGATGATCCGAGACTTCTGGAGGCCATGTTAAAGGTAAAAAGACACCTCTTCGTCCCCGAGGATTACCGTCATCTGGCCTATGAAGATCGCCCCCTGCCCATCGGAGAGGGACAAACCATATCCCAACCTTATATTGTGGCCATGATGACCTATCATCTGCACATTAAATCTGAGGATAAGGTCTTGGAGATAGGTACTGGTTCAGGATACCAGGCCGCCGTCTTGGCTGAGTTGGCTAAGGAGGTTTATTCCATCGAAATCATCGAAAAGCTAGCTCAAAAGGCGCAAAAGAGCCTGAAGAAATTGGGGTACAGAAATGTTTGGGTAAAGTGTGGCGATGGTTTTTTTGGCTGGAAGGCGCATGCACCCTATGATGCCATTATCGTTACCTGTGCTGCACCAAAGGTCCCCAAACACTTGGTTGAGCAACTTAAAGAAGGGGGCAGGATGATCTTACCCTTGGGAGATGATCCCTTTTACCAATCCCTTACTTTGTTAACCAAAAGGGAGGGAAGGATTGAGAAGAAACGGATCACGGGTGTAGTATTCGTCCCGATGACGGGGGAGATAGAGAGGGAGAAGAGGTAATGGCCCAGAAGAGAGTTAAGATATGTGTTGTCGATGGCCAAGGTGGGGGGATAGGCAGTACCATTGTAAAGAGGCTTAAAGAGGTATTTCAGGAGCGGGTAGAGATCATTGCGTTGGGGACCAATTCTAACGCCACGGCGGCGATGATGAAGGCCCGGGCCAATCGTGGGGCCACTGGAGAAAATGCCATCGTGTGGATGGCCCCTCAGGCCGATTACATCATTGGCCCCATGAGTATAGTTATGGCCAATTCAATGATGGGTGAGTTGACTCCTAAGATGGCTGAAGCCATTTCTTCCAATCATGCCTACAAGATCTTACTCCCCCTCTCTCAGGAGAGGGTATCCATTGTGGGGGTGACCCATCAACCCCTGCCCCATTTGGTAGAAGATCTTGTCTCGAAAGAGTTGAAGGAGGTCATCGATGTGTGAGGCAAATGTATATTTGGACAAAGATGGAAAGGAGGAACTTTTTTTAGAGGCGGTATACCTCATAGAACCTGAAGGAGGGATGTGGCGTTTAGAAAGCATCTTTGGCGAGCAAAAGGTCCTTAAGGCCACCTTTAAACTGTTGGCCCTCTCCGAGGACAAAATTGTGTTAAAGGAGGTTGGCGGAGGTTGAGAGGAGAAAATCTTAAGACGATAGAGGAACGGGTACCCCCTGAAGAAACAGAGCAGGATTTTGGAAGGTTTAAGGTTGAGCTTAGAAGGGCAAGGGAGAGGTGCAATAGGTTAGAGACCCTCGCCAAGTTAAGTGGTATCCTCAATTCCTCCCTTGAGTTTGAATATGTGAAGAGAAGGGCCACAGAGGCTGCAGCAGAACTTCTAAACTGTGAAACGAGCTCCCTCCTGTTAAAAGATGAAGAAGGGCAGCTTTATTTCGAGGTGGCTTTGGGAGAAAAAGGCAAGATCGTGAAGCGGTTTCAGCTAAAAATGGGGGAGGGAATTGCGGGGTGGGTGGCAATGTATGGCAAACCACTCATTGTCCCCGAGGCAAGGGAGGACCCCCGTTTTTTCAAGGAGGTGGATGAGGCCGCCGATTTCGTCACCCATAACCTCATCTGTGTCCCCTTAAGGACCAAAAAAGAGATAGCAGGGGTAATTCAAGGGATAAACAAGAGGGAGGGTGAATTCACCCAAGATGATCTAGAGCTCTTTCAATCCCTAGCAGATCAGATCGCCATTGCCCTGGACAATGCTAGATTGTATGAGGAATTGGATGAGATGTCCCTGCAACTTGTGAAGGCACTATCAGAGGCCATTGAGAAGAGGGACAGTTATACCGGAGGACACACCCAGAGGGTCCTGAAGGTCTGTATGGCGATGTCAGAGTACCTGCAATTGCGCCCCGAGGGAAAGAGGCAGCTTATGTTAGCGGCTATATTGCATGACATAGGGAAGGTGGGGATCAGAGATCAAATCCTTAACAAGGATGAGGAGTTGACAGCGGAGGAATTTGACATAGTGAAGGAACACCCCCATTTAGGGGCAGAGATATTGGGGCATATAAGACAACTGAGGCCCATTATACCGGGGATAAAATACCATCACGAGTACTATGACGGTTCTGGATATCCAGAAGGGCTGAAAGGTGAGGAGATCCCCTTTATCGCCAGGATCATCGCTGTAGCCGACACCTTCGATGCCATGATCACTGATCGATCTTACCAAAAGGGTATGAGCAAAGAGAAAGCTGGTGAGGAGATAAAAAGGAACGCAGGGACCCAATTTGACCCTCAAGTGGTAGAAGCCTTTGTCAAGGCTCTGGAAAAAGGTGATTTTTGATCTTTAAGGCCTTTTTATTGTTTTGCGCCTCGTTGTCTCTATGAGCGATCTGCAACCCTTCATCTTCGATCTTTTCGAAACCGGCAACTACACCCCTTTGGGATTGCATCAGAGAACCTTCATCGGTCTTCGTTAGTGTTATAGGTCTATTGTTCACGTATTCTTCTTTCCAGACCTTATCTGCTAATTGACTCCATCTATTGGCGTATGCATCCATCAATTCCTTCTTTTCAGTATAGATTTCCTCTGCCCCAGGGTGGGTGAACTCCGGTTTTGTTTCCGCAATGAGTTCTCGCATGACATGGGGGTTATCGATGATCATACAGGGGCGCAGATGATTTTCATTATGGGGCTGCCGGGCACGTACCGCCTGAAAGAGCTTACTGTTAAGGGCCTCGGCTAAAGTAGTATGGCGTATGTTGTCCACGGCGATGTGGGTGTAGACACAGGGCTCCACATCACCCTTGGCGTTTACATGGAAATAGCGCCTTCCTCCAGCAATACATCCCTGGACATAGGGGCCGTCATTCCAGAAGTCGAGGACGAAGATGGGTTTGGTATTTCTGGTAGCGATCACCTGCTTGCGCAGGAGGTCTCTCTGCTCTGGCGTCACCATGAGAGAGAGGTCCGCTTGGCCATTGACCGGGATGTAGAGGAAGTACATCTGGGCGATGGAACCATGGTCAATCATTTTATCGATGAACTCAAAGGAAGAGACTACCTCTACATTTTCGCTGGTTACTGTAGCTGAAGTTCCGATGAGGACTTGGGCATTCCTAAGATGTTCGAAGGCCTCCATGATCTTTTTGTAAACACCTTTGCCACGCCACCTGTCGGTTTCCTCCTCATCCCCCTCAATACTTATCACCACCGCCAGGTTTCCCAAATCAGCAAACCTTTGGGCCTTCTCTTTGGTCATCAATGTCCCATTGGTATAGATCTGAAAGAAGATGTCCGGATGCCCCTCGATCATGTCAAAGAGGTGGGGATAGAGGAGCGGTTCTCCCCCCAAAATGGTCACAAAATATATCCCCAGCTCCTCACACTCATGGAGGATCCTGTCTACCAAATCAAATTCTAGTTCAGGTTTTAATCCATATCCCAGGGTATAGCACCCCTTGCACCGCAAATTGCACCTCATAGTGGGGCTCAGGATCATGATAAAGGGAGGTCGGTAACCATGTTCCCTTTCAAAGGCACCTCGCTTTTTCCCGCCGAAGAACCAGCAGTTGTTAAAGAGGGTATAGAATAACTTCACCTGATTTTCATATCTCAGATAATTTAGAACCCGATAGACGAGATCCTTGGCAGGATGTCCATTTTGGAGGAAAAACCTGATCTTTTGGATGGATTTTTTAACTTCCGGATCGAAGCTGAGCTTTTCCCCCAAATAGGTCATTTGAACCAAGCGACTGTCAGACACCTTTCCAAGCAGAGATATGATCTTCTTAATGATTTGTTGCGTTGCATAATCTTTAATTTCTTGCACTACCTCCATCTTTCTCCCCCTTTCTCAGGTGAGAAAAATTTGGCGCAAACTTTCATCACCCTTATATAAATTATATAATTACAAAACGCTTTTTGTCAACGAGAATCAGGCCCCTTTCTGTTATAATTTAAAATATTGTTTTATTAATATTAGTACAAGAATCAGCTAGATTAAAAATATTCGAGAAAAATTGGTTTATCAACTTGACGTAAAGAGAACAATATTTTATATTTATAGCAGATTTTTAGAGGAGGGAGAGGATGGCTAAAAGAGAAAAATCGAGTTATATCATCAAGTCTGTGGCAAATGCCTTGGATCTCTTGGAGGAGTTCAGCGCAGATGTGAGGGAATTAGGGGTTACAGAGTTGAGCAGGAGACTAAGGTTACATAAAAACAATGTCTTTCGCCTGCTTGCCACCTTAGAACTCAGGGGGTACATAGAACAAAATAGGGAGACAGAAAACTATCGTCTGGGGCTTAAAAGTCTTGAGTTGGGGCAGACATACCTGCGACAGATAGGTCTGGTGAGGCAGGCAAGACCCATTCTCGAAGAACTGGCCAAGAACTGCGATGAAAACGCTGGATTGGGAATAATTCGCCAGAACTCTATGGTCTATCTGGATGTAGTGGAGACAGAGCAAACAGTTCGGGTAGCATCGAGAATTGGATGGAGGCTTCCCGTTTATTGTTCGGCCATCGGCAAGGCCCAAATAGCCTTTAAATCTGAGTCCGAAATAGAAAAGATCATCTCTTGGGGTGATATGAAGAAGTTTACTGAGAATACAATAACGGGAAGGGAAAAATTTCTCCAGCATATAAAGGAGATTAGAGAGAAGGGATACGCTGTGGACAATGAGGAATATGAACGGGGGGTAAAATGTGTGGGTGTACCCGTTTGGGATTATACGCAGAATGTGGTGGCCGGGATATCGGTTGCTGGCCCAGCCTTTCGCCTTACGAAAGAGGTCTTGGAGAAGAAGATCATCCCCGCAATCCTGGAAGCTGGCAGAGAGATATCAAAGAGGCTGGGTTATGAGACATAGGCCCTTGGAAAAGGAGGGGAGGTGAGACTTCTGCAGACCAACCCGATTATCTTTGCCTTAGATGTAGGGACCTGGGATGAGGCCAAACGGTTCGTGGAGGAGCTGAAGGAATGGGTGTGGGGTTTCAAGATAGGAAAAGAACTCTTTACTTGGATGGGACCCAAAGTTGTAGAGATGGTTCAGGAGAAGGGGGGAAAGGTCTTTCTCGACTTAAAATATCATGATATCCCTGCGACAGTGGCCAGGGCATCTGCTATGGCGACCCGGTTACGTGTCGCCATGTTTAACCTCCATACCTTGGGGGGCGTGGAGATGATGCGCATGGCAGTGGAGGCCTCCCATGAGCTGGCCCAAAAGGAGGGTCTGCCGTCTCCAAAGATATTGGGGGTTACCGTTTTAACCAGCCTGCGGGCAGTTGATCTCCGAGAGCTGGGTATTGCGAGATCTTTAGAGGAAGAGGTTGTCCAGCTAGCCAAGCTGGCCCAAAGGGTTGGGCTGGATGGGGTGATCGCTTCCCCTCAGGAGATAAGGCCTCTGCGGGAGGTCTGCGGTGAGGATATCATTATCGTTACCCCGGGTGTGAGACCGCAGAAAAGTCTGCGACACGATCAGGCTAGGGTGATGACCCCTAAGGAGGCGGTGAAGGCAGGAGCCGATTATCTGGTAATCGGCCGTCCAATTAGAGATGCGGCCGATCCCTTGGAGGCAACCAAAGAGATCCTTAAGGAGATCAGATCAGGGACTTAAACCTCTCCAAGTCCTCAGGGGTGTCGATGCTTATTGAGGGGGCAGAGGCAATTACTGTCTTGATCTTATAACCATTTTCCAACACCCTGAGCTGTTCCAGACCCTCTTGCTCTTCCAGAGGACTGGGAGGTAAGGCGGTTATCTTCAGGAGAAAATCCCTCCGAAAGGCGTAAAGGCCTATATGTTGCCAGTAACCTTTTAACTTCTTTTTATCCAATTTTTTTAAGAGCTTGGGTCCTTTTAGAGGGCCATTGTTTCCCTTCTGGTGAAACTCCTTGGGATAGGG
>JAFDHG010000046.1 GCA_019308925.1 Deltaproteobacteria bacterium | reverse complement strand
GATCCTGTTCCTATCGCGGCAGGTCATCTGAAAAATGGGATCCAAACCTTTTTTTACAAGCAGAGCGCAGGTTGCCAGTGAACCAAGCCTCATCACGGCACTTTGCTGATCGGTTACATTTACACCGTCAACCTTTCCATTGAGGATCTCGGCTACCTCCAAGATCTCTGTTGTATCTGTCCCTTTTAAGGGGCCGACTTCTGTTGTAACAACAAATTTTCCCTTATCTAATGCTTCTTTTAGAGCCATTATTTTTGCCCTCCTCGCTAAGATTAATCACGACGTGATGAATTTTTCCGAGAACTTGGAGGCATTGTAGGAGCTGCGGACATAGGGGGAAGATGCAACAAAACTAAACCCCATCTCCTCACCCTTATGCTTATATTCTTCAAATATCTTCGGGTGAACGTACTCCTTTACCTCGAGGTGATCTTTTGATGGCTGTAGGTACTGCCCTATGGTCAAAATATCACACCCGACACCGTGCAAATCGAGCATGACGTTTAAAACCTCCTCCATGGTTTCGCCCAACCCCACCATCAGACCCGACTTAGTATAGATGCCCCCATCAAAGACCTTAACCCTTCTCAATAGCTCCAGCGAAATTTTGTAGAAAGCCCCGGGTCTGACCTTTGGATAAAGCCTTGGGATGGTCTCCAGGTTATGATTGAAGATGTCTGGTCCGGCCTCTACAACAGCCTTTATACTCTCACTTGAACCCTTGAAGTCTGGGGTGAGGACCTCGACTACAACATTCTGGCTTATTTTCCGAAGTTCTTCAATAGTCCTTGCAAAATGCCGAGCTCCTCCATCGGAAAGATCATCCCTGGTAACCGATGTTACAACAACATGCTTCAATCGGAGCCTCCTGGCGGCCTCAGCAACTCTAGCTGGCTCGTCGTCAGCCAGGGGTTCTGGAACTCCATGTGGGATGGCGCAGAACCTGCAGTTTCTCGTGCAGATATTGCCCATGATCAAAAATGTGGCTGTGCCTTTTGAGAAACATTCCCCTATATTGGGGCACTTGGCAAAATGGCAGACTGTATTCAATCCCAGATCTGAGAGGAGCTCTTGAACCTCAAATATACGCCTGCCTGTAGGTATTTTTTTCACCAACCAACGAGGTTTAGAAAGTATAGACATTGCCTTTGGACTGCTGCTACCTTCTGTGATTCCACTCATAGGTCCTATACTTTGTCACTGCCAATTCTTGGCTGTGGTGGATCTCTTCTTCAGTCAAACTGCCTTCATAAAACCTTATACCCAGCGCCTGGGCAAAACCCTTCCATAGAGCCTCTTTCAGCTCCTGCAAGTCAATATTCTTGCCAACAACCTCACCCAAAGCAACCATCTTCTTGTTGAAAACCGAAAGGGCCTTATGACGAGAACCCTCTGAAGTAAACCTCAGCAGAGAAAAGAGAAGATCAGAATGCGAATTTATTGGAAGGGAGCCATGCTGGAGCAAGGCATTCCTTCTTCTCGCCTGGGCAGACCCGGCAAGTTTTCTTCCTTGATATGTAAGGTCTGCTAAAGTTGAAATGGAAAAGCAGGCCGCTGATCTAATATTTCTCGCTCCTGGCTTCAATTCCACATCAAGACCCAGAATCCTACAGCATTCTATTAAGCCCCGACTCAACAGCCGATAACTGCCCGCAATAGATTTTGGGAAGCCGTCATTGATTGAAATCACAATGCTGTAGGTCAGTTCCTGAGCGTGGAGAACAGCCCGTCCTCCTGTGATCCTCCTCACAATATCCACACCCGATTCCTGACACTTAGCTAAATCCACATCATACTCAATGGCCTGATTATATCCAAGAGAGAGGGCTGGCGGATTCCACTGGTAAACCCTCATGGTTGGCAGAACTCCTCCCTGAATGTGAGCATCTAGGATGGCCTCATCGATTGCCATATTCAGGAAGGCATTATTGACCCCTGTGTCTATGAATCGCCAGCCCCTCTTCAATCTTTACTCTTTCTTTAGTGTAGCCTGGTAATCACTGGCAGACAAGAGGTCATCGAGCTGATCTAGATCGGCCATCTCAACCTTCAGCATCCAGCCCTTTCCATACGGGTCATCGTTTACCAGCTTTGGCTCATCATACAGCTCTTCGTTTACCTCCTTTACCTCGCCATTGACCGGGCTATAGAGGTCGGATACTGCCTTCACGGATTCAATAGTTCCAAAGACTTCTCCCTTCTTTACGGAATTGCCAACCTTTGGGAGTTCCACCAATACTACTTCACCAAGCTGGTCCTGGGCATAATCGGTGATGCCAACTGTGCCAACCGTTCCTTCTGGTTTTATCCATTGATGCGTCTCAATGTATTTTAGTTCCTCAGGAAATTTCATCTTCTCCCTCCTTTTCGCTCCTTTTTGTTTATAAGAATCATAATGCGCCCTTATTGGGTAGCTAAAACTAATTTTTCATACCCTATGTACTTTTTAATTAACCCCCTAAGAAATGAAGTTCTTTCAAAAGTTTTAGCTCCTAAATCCGTCTATTTGGATTTCTTTGTTCTGATTTTCCACTCAATTGGGCTTTCGTTCCTGAGGTTGAAAAAGATGGGGCAATGACTGTTTACCTTCTCCATCAATTGATCAATCTTGGCCTGCTCTTCGTCAGATGTAATCTCAACCACTGGCTCGAGCTGATCAAAGCCTGGCTTGTATTTGCCTTCATGAAGACCAAGAAAACCAGCAAGGTTGATATGCCCTCGTGAGAAGATTTTAACATTGTCTATCTTAATGTCCAGAATCCTAGACCAAAACATTATAACCGTACCGATGCACGCACCAATCGCCCCCAGAGTGAGGAACAACGGTGAAGCAGCTTTGTCGGTACCTCCAAGGCCCGCTGGTGAATCCGTAAAGACCACATGCTTAGAGACATCCATGGTCATCTTGAAGCGCATGTCTCCGTCATACTCAACCGGTACGTTAAAATGCCTCTCTCCAGACTCAGGGTCCTTCTCTATATTTCTGTAGGTCTCCAAAAATTTTTCTTTAAGGTCCATATCTAATCCCTCCTTTTTTATGTTAATAGATTTACCTGATTATACTTCAGACTAATCGTCTTCTCTGTCTCCTCCTATCTCTTGACCTCAGCTTGTCACACCGGCTTTCCGCTCAAGAATCACCCTCCATCTCCGGCTCCTGGAGTAAGCCTTAGGTGGTTGGAACTCTTTGAGTCTTTCTATTTTCCCGAGTTCATTCAGTCGCTTAAATATAAGCTCCCAGGCGCAGTCCTTTTCAGGATCTACCTCGCACTTACCATCTTTTGCGCCGCCACAGGGTCCGTTGAGTAGCCCCTTTGCACAGCGAGTTAGGGGGCAAATTCCGCCTGTTTTTTCCAAGATGCATTCTCCACATAAAGAACACCTCTCCAAATATTGACCAAACCTCTGGATAGAGCCTAAAAATAAGGTGTTTAAGGCTGGATGCGCAACCTTGCCACTGGCCTCCACTACCGCTTGTACACCATTACCACACGCCATTACAAGCAAGGAATTTGCAGAGCTTACTTCCTCTTTCTTCTCGCGAAAGCCCCGTTTAACCTCCAGTATATGGCAAGCTGGGTTTAAGACTATCCAGCCAGTAACGATCTTACCCACACCCTCTAACTTCGCTTTCATCTCTTTTACCTGTTCCTCTCCACCAGTTTGACAGACTGTGGCACAATCCCCACATCCAACAATGAAAACCTTCTCCTCATCTTCCAGATATCCGAGAATTTCTTTAAAAGGCTTCTGTTCTGAGATTATCATTTCTTTTTTCCTTTCACCTAAGATTTGTAAAAAAATTAGAATTTTGGTTTATGAAGTAATTGTGTAATTATATTGGGTCAGCAACCCACTTGTAGATGTCCATTACCGGCTTCACCCCTGAGGGGTTAGGTCTTGCGCCTGATATCCCGCCGAATGGCACCCAGGTCCCAAGGGCGATCACAGCCAAGGCCTTTCTGCCAAGGTCTTCCACCCACTGGCGGAAGGGGATGGGCTCTTCCCCCCTTTCCCCCACGCAACAAAATACGCATCCGTCAGCGGTCGGGACCGCCACCTCTACGATTAAGACAAATTCGCCTTCCTTCTGCTTCCCTACATCTTCCAAAATTTTATAACTGGATCCCCTGCACCAGCCATAATGGTCGCCTGAAACCTCAAATTGATGTGTTTCCCAGGCACAACGTCATCAATAAGGACGTTCTTTATGTGTTTCCCAGGCACAACGTCATCAATAAGGACGTTCTTTATCGAAGGGGCTACTGTATTTAACACCGATACAGAACAACCGCTGCAGGTCCCCCCTTGAATCCATACCGCCGGTATTTCCGTAACTACGGACATTCTCAACCTCCTTGTTAATTTTGTCACAACAGATAAGTGATGAATTGGTTTTCAATATTCAAGTTTATAAACAGCCTGGCGAGGGCAGACCTCTATACACCTACCGCAATCCTCGCAGAAGCCAGAAATTACAAACGGAAGATCAAAGGGTTCCTCTTGTTTGAAGAGCTTCCTCGGACACTCCAATACAGCTAGACATATCCCCTTATCGCAGCTCTCGGGATGACACTTCGCATAATCAACAGCCACCTTTATCTTTTCAAGGATGACCAACTTAGTTGAGCAAATTTCGTCAGGCTGCAATACGCTCTGAAACAAAACGAAGCTTGGTCAGTATCTCCAACGCCCCCCTCCGGAGGGGTGAATCCTCAGGAAGCTCTATTATTGGCCTACCCTCTGCCTCAAACTCCTCCATATAAGGATCTTCAGGTATGGTCTCGGTCAACTCCATTCCCCCTTCTTTAATGAGGTCCTTCAAATTTGGGGGAAGCTCCCCGGTCACTCGATTGAGGATAAGGTAGATCCTCCTCACCTTGTTCCTGAGCTCACGAACTAGCTTCTGAGTCCTTGCCGCCGCAAGGACGCCGGGAACCGTAGGGTTAGATATGAGGAGCAACGTATCCACATCGGTGGTGGTCTGACGGCTGATGTGCTCCATTCCGGCCTCATTATCAATTACCACAAATCTGTAAGGCTTTGAGAGGCGGCTCAGTGTGGAGCGGAGCATGTGGTTCACAGCGCAGTAACACCCTGGCCCCTCAGATCTACCCATGGCCAGCAGATCGAGCCCCTTGGCCTCCACCAAGCCTTCCCTCATCTTTGCATCAAGCCACTCCTGCTTGGGGATCCCCGGATCAAATCCATCCTGGTATATCCTGTGCTCCATATACTCCCGTATACCCCCGATGGTATTGGTCTGGTCGTCCAAGGGTAGACCAAGTGCTATGTGCAGGTTGGTGGCTGGGTCACCGTCAACGCCCAGGACGGGCGGGCTGTGCTTTGCCAAAAAATTGATTAGCAGGGCAGAGATGGCCGTCTTGCCCGTCCCCCCCTTTCCGGCTATGGCTATAGTGGTGGGCATCTATCCTCCTTTTAGGCCTTGGCAGCCCCTTCTTTTACCTGTTTTGCAAAACCTGGCAGCCAAGCAGGTATCCCTGCTGCTTCTGGTGGGCCAACGATTGCATCCCACTCAAAGCCCAGTGCCTCCTCTGTCTCTCCCTTAATCCGGGCACACTTCCCTGGAATGACCAACTTCCTATGTTTCACCTTATTCGCCATCTCGGTCTGTTTAAAGACCTTAGCGATTATATCTCCATTAAACTTCCCCGCTGCCCAAGCGGTCAGTGGTCCGAGTCCCTCTGATTCGGTCACGGCAAGCCATGCTGAGACCTTACTGTTGGCTATCTGCGTGGAGACCAGAAAGTAGGTCAAGGCCCAGTTACTGGTAACCAACACAGGAGCGGTCTCATCAGGTGTCCCGATTTCGTAGGCCTTTGACTCCACCGCCATCGGGATCCTGGGGTCAGTATAGATGTTGAGGCGCTCTACTAGCAGAGGAAACAGGGAATCGCGGTCGAAATCTGAAAGGATGACTATCCCTGCAAATTTGATAATGAACGCAGAGGCAACCACCGCCTCCTTTACCCCACCTTTGGCAAAATGAAAGGGAAAGACTACCGTTGGATATCCCAGGGGTCTGAACTCCTGCCTTATCGCCGCCCGTCTCATCAAGGTCTGATCCCTGATCGCATCAAAAAAGTTTTTGGAACCTGGATCTAAGACAACCTCGTCAAGCTTCTCCTCCCTCAATCTGGTGGTCAGAGGTACGAGTTCTGACACACCTTCGGCACGAATCCCTATAGGGGTGGGCCTCTCCTTTATCTTGGGGATCACTGCATCTATGTTCTCTTTGGTAACGGGATAGAGCAGCGGCCTTCTACCAACACAGATATCGTAGGCCTCAAAGAGGGTATCTGTATCCTCACAGATAAACATCAAGGGCAGGTCCGTTGAAGCAGAGACCTTTTTTACCAAGGCCAAAAACTTCGAGCGATCACCGGACTCAAACTGCAGGGCCAATAGGTCGGCCTTAAGGGTTAGACCTATCCAGGTGAACTGAAGCTCCTTTATCTTCTTGATCTTCTCCTCAACTGTTGCCTCCTCTTCTGTATCTGAGATCAAAATGGCGACCCCAGTAGGGTGTCTGTAAGTCTTCTCATGCCGATAGATAATCTCTTCATCCCCTATCTCCAACTTGGTCTCGCCCGAACCTACGGTGACCAGCTTCATCAAGGGCGCCAGGGCCTCCTCAAGCTGGACCTTTGCCTCCGGGCTAAGGTAAGGACATTTGTCAAGGGTAGTCCCCCCAGAGGCAAGCTTCATGGCAAAGGCAAAACAGGTAGGGAACCCGCACTCGCGGCAAGGTTTCCTGTTGGGCAACAACTTGGCGATCTGTGTCCCGGATAGTGGCATTTCATATCCCTCCCTTTAGGTTATTTCTACTCAGGGAGCTCAACCTCCCCCAAAAGCCAGGGGTGTTGATGCTCATCCAACCAACTCAAAAGCTCGTCGGTGTCCTTGACGTCTTCCTCGGTGGCTATCTTGTCGTAGAGCCCTTTGGCTTCGAACACCTCCCTGTATCTCTCCTTGATCTCCTTCGCCATCCAGACCACCCTGTGAAGCCCCCCATCCTTCTGGATAAACTTGGGGGACCTTATCTGCTCCAGACCTGTGCCAAGCCTCCCCTCTACCTGCCTTCCCCCTGAGGTCTCACCAGCCATATGGGAAAAGGTCTCACCGATCACGGTCTCTCCCTTATAGTCCCTATGGACTATCCCGAAGGCGTCCACCTCAGGGATGTAGTACACTATTGCTTCGAAACAGCCACAAGATGTGTGGGGATGCTCAAAGGCACTGTAGAGGTAGACTCGCTCGACCCCACCAAGGGATCTCTGTTTCACTGTCTCATTGACCCCAGTGTACTCGCCCCTTATCTCGTCTACAAGCTCTCCCTTGGGGATGGCGAATATCGGTCCCTCCGGGTCTATCTTGGCAGCCGCCCTACCGTCGAACCAGTTTATCGCCCCACAATTGGCGATCCTGTTTGGGCTGATTACAGAGACATGGGTGGGGGCAAAGCTCTGGCAGAGGACACAGCCATAAAAGGTATCCACATCCTCATCGTTCAATTGTCTCGCCCTCTCATCCCTCGCCTCCCACCTCGCCTTGACCTCAGGAAAGGCCTTTTCTATCTCATCTGGATCCGTGATGATGGTGGCCTGGATCTTTTCGATAATCGGCAGCTCTGAGGTGTAGAGGAATATCAGAATCTCTCCGAACTCCTTCAGTGTATTCCAACCCTTCTCGGCACATACCTTATTCAACCTTATCCATACAGCATCCCTCTGGTTCATGTGATACCAACACTCAATAAAGTTGGTGAACATATGGATCCTTCGCTCAAGGACACCCATGGCATCCTCTTCCAGTTCTGCCCCTGCCACATCAATCATGATCCCTATAGGGTAGCTGCCCTCCTCCCCCAACTCACCAAGATCAGGGCCGATGAGCTCTACCTTTTCATTTTCGATCTCGTTGGGGTCCCTTAGCCTCACATGTTCAAACTTGCTCTCGACCTTTGGACCGCCAAACTCAATCCACAGCTCCTCCTTCCTCACTACCTCTCCCTCATATTGGGGGCCAATATCTGAATGCCAATCCATCTTAATACCTCCTTAGCTAAGATTCTATCCGTAATCTATGCCTTTGTTTGCAAGCTGCTCTTTAGACCCTCCAAAAATGCCTTCCAACTTTTGTCCTTTGTCACGTTGGTAAGGGAAAAGTCTGCGTTGGGGAAGTAATACTTATCCAAGGTCATCGTCTTTAGATGCTTATAGGCAAAGTGCTTGAGCACAGAGAGACACTGGTTTTGTAAATCGCTCCTTATGCCAAAGAAGATCACCAGATCGTGATTCCCTTCTCCCTTGACACCCTTCCAGTCGGGATCTCTAAGGACATTTACTATCTCCACCGCATCGTAGACGCTATCCGGGGTAACCTCCAGCTCTGTCAGCTTCCCCTTCAGATGCGCCGTAGCGCAGATCGGGATGTTGGCGGTCTTGGCTATATCCAAGGCATGTTCCAAGACGGATCTGCCATCAAGGGACCATTCCAAAAGTCTGGGTCCGAGTACAAGTAAGGGCCTCTCCGCCTTTGAAATAATCTTGGTAAATTGCTCAGGTTTCTCCAGGATTGCAGCACCCTTTATCCCTGTCAGGACATTTACCCGATGATATGGTACTGTAGCCATCTTTTCACCTCCTTAATGTATGACTGAATCGATGGGAACCTTCGACGGATAGGTCCCAATGAATGTGGGCAGGCCCACGGGCTCCTTCGGTTTCCACCCGATCTTCTCTAAATAGGGCATCACCTCTTTTCTATATACAAGGGGGATGTCTGCAGCCCTTCGGATATAGAGATGAAGGTCTTCAGGTAGACCACCACCCGTATACTTCTTGTAGAGGGAGATGTAATGGTTGAGCTTGATCCCCCTGCCTTGCGGGGTGTCGTTCTTCCTTATACAGAGTTTGGGGATCATTATCATGGCCTTCTCCTTTGTCTCGGCGACGTATGCAATATGCTCAGGGGAGGGCTCTCCCGTATCCACCAGCTCCCTTTTCCTGGCGTCCATCACCGTCCAATCATCCTCCTCTTTTCTAGAGAGATAGAGCCTTCTATATTTGGATGAATGGGGGCCTAGGACCACAGGGACACCCAACCTGTTGAACCCTGTGCCGATAGAGGCGGCCTTTTGGCTCATCGCGCCCCATGCCACCCCACAGGCACCCACCCGGTTGAGCACGTAATCGGCAATTACCTCGTAGTTTGCCCTGAGGGGTAGGCTGGCGAATATATTGGCTATCTTTATGGCCGCCCCAGAGATGTGGGCGTTGGAGACACAGGACCCGATGTTCACCACCCCTCCAGCATCAAAATCCGGAGGATATTTTTCATATACGGTCCTGCCGTCCTTGTCCTTTGTCATTCCGGCGACCATGGCTGCACATCCGGTGAGCACCACGATATACTTCCTTCTGGCAAATTCGTCCACCATCTCGGCCACATCCTCTATGTCTGGGTAGTTGGAACAACCCACAAGGGCGATAATACCAGGGATCGTCCCCAAGGTTATGGGGGCACCTACCTTTCTGATCTCCGTATCCATCACAGCGCCCCGTCCGGCCCTCACCTTCCAAGTCTCCCAGCTCGCCGCCGCCTGCATCAATCGGAATATAGGCACCCCCTGAGGGCATTCATGCTCACACTTCCCACAGCCGATGCAGAGGTTAAAGAGTCCCTTCATAAGTTCAAAGTTGCCTTTTGCCATCTCAGTTATCCCATCTCCTATGGAAAATAGATTGGGACATACCCTCTCACACATCCCACAATCGGTACATTTCTCAGCGAGTTTTTTGGCCTCCTCCTCGCTCAACAATTCCTTCTTCCTTTGAGGGGCAAGTTTCATCGCTACCTTTGCCGCAACTTCAGCCGCCTTGGCAGGCTCCAAGATGGCAAAATGCTCTTTTTTCTCCGTCATCCTCTTAATTATCTCGTCCGTGTCCATCTCCGAGGCATCCTCAAGCCCATACATCACCTTATCGAGGGTGGCGATGAGGGCCGACCCAACATTTGAGGCCTCCTCAGGCATGTTGGTGTTGATGCACTGCTCATCGGTCATGATCACGTCGGCGATACCCGTCCTTACGAAGAAGAGTTGCCTGGAAAGGGGACCGATGACCTTCGCCTTATCAGAGTATCTGGTCGTCTCAATGGCAGTACAGCATATCCCGCAGACCTCGACCTTATCTTCGAGGTTGTTTTCCCGAAGATAATCTACAACCACAGTTGAGGTAGCAGGATTATGGCCTACTACCAAGATGACAGGCTTGGACTTATCTATCGAGCCCCAACCCATCTCCACCAGAGGTGTATCGGCGACCGAGGTCGGGAAGTTGAACCCTACGATCTGGGCGATATCAGCCACCTCCATCCCTACATGGTCGAGCATACTGGCATGGAGTGCCTTCGATTCATAGTCCAGCGCGCTTCCTTCCTGCCCCATGTGGGTCGAATCGAGCAGATGGGCAATCTCCTTATAGACATACTCTATAGCATGTTTGAGATCAGCCAAGGTCTCCGGTTTGAGTCCTGTGACTGTCCTGATATTCGGGGCCTCAACTTCGATAAAGGTGCCCATATCTATCTTTTTGTCCGGCCCATGCCTGTCTATCAGGTATTCAAGGATGTGGCCTGCATGGGCAGCATGGGCCGAGCACCCCATAAGACACGCCAATAGGACTATCCTCGCCTGTTGAGTGGCTATGTCTATACCGCATGCCCCCCTTCTGTCCTGGGTGAGGTCACACTTGCCGTAAGTACATAGACAGCATAGATCGCAAAAGGGGGCGTACCAGGGCTTGTAGGTCTTAAGCAGCCTCATATCCCAACTTCTGAGATCAGTTATCCCGGGCATAGGCGTGGGGCCCACCGGCTCCCATTCGATCTCCGCCTTAATAAGTTCCCTTATCTCCTCCTGTGTCTTAGTCAACTCCTTCACCAGTTCCTTCATTTCCTTTTTTTCACTCATTTTCCATTACCTCCAGTGATTTCTTTTATTAAGTTCAAGGTATCGGGATGCCTCAGAACTAGGATATTCGCCCCAGCCATAAGAAAGGAAAGGGCCGTTACCCCTTCCCAAATCAGGGCCTGCTCCTTGGTCTCCTTTGCCTCTCTTGTCTTCCAGGATTCTGTCCCCAGGTTGGCTATTATCGGCATCTGGGTCATATCATCCTTAAAGATCACCCCGGCCTGCTTCACCCGCTCCATCAAGCTGAAGGTGTACTCAAACCCATATCCAAGGGCCGAAGATAAGGGATCTATCACGATCCTATCCAAGGGGCAGAATTTACTGAGCCTTACGTTGAGTTCCTTTAGGAGGTTGATATCAACTGGGGTCTGGGCGATCAATGTGTGGCCATGATCCAGGGCCACCTTGGCGACTACTTCATAGTTCTCCTTTAAAACTGGACCCAAAAGGAGGTTTATCCCGCTACAGGCCTCGGCCACCTTGGGAAGGACCAAGGCATCTTTGTCGGCATCTGCTGAGCCGTAGATGACAAGTGGGCAATTTATCGCCTCCGCCACCCTTTTTGTTATCTCGGCTGCCTGCTCTGGGGGGCTATCCTTCACCGACGGGTCGGTGCTCACAAGCCTGAGGCAGACCGCATCTGCCCCATAGGCCTCACATTTCTTCGCCCAAGCAATAGGATCTGAGACAACATCCTTGAAGGGCTCAACTCCCCACTCAGGCCAGTCCTCCGGCTCCATATCCCATAGCTCTAGAGCAAATTTAGGGGGGTTGGGATAAGAACCTTCATCAAAAGAATGAAGCGGTAGGATGTTTTCCCCCCCGAGCCTTAGGGCCTTCTCCCCTTTGCCTATCGTTACCTCCCTTGCCACACCAGGGTAAGAATCAATTGGTGCTCTATACTCCATCATCCACCCTCCTTTTATTAAGATTTAGCTCTCGAGCCAGGCGTCAGAATAAAGGGTCTTCCCGATCATAACCTCTGCTGTCTTCACATAATCCTTCTCCTCCTTGGAAAGGGAGGAAAGCTCTACCTCCTCGCCGTCCATGACCTTATGGATCAGATCGCTGATCTCGGGCATCTCACCCCTTACCAAGCGAACAAATGCTTTTTCAAGGACATCTGCAATGGCAGAGTAGAGTCCGTTTCTCTGGAGCATGACTGCAAACGTCTGGTTGAGTATAGGCCGAAGCTCCTTTGGGACCCCATTGGAGACATTTGAAAGCCCCACTGTTGACTTCACGCCGGGCAGGAGGTCAGGAAGTATTTTTATAAACTCCAGATTTGCCGCTGCATGGCGCTGTCCCTCGCCAGCCGTGCTGATCGGTAGAATAATGGGATCAACCCATATGCTTTCATTGGGTATACCAAGACCATTGGCATGTTCCACCACCTCAAGGATGCTCGAGACCCGCTCATCAACATCAGGAGGCATTCCATAGTCGGCTATAACCGATATGACGACGTCACAATCGTATTTCTTGGCAAGAGGAAGCATCTGCTGTTTGCTCTCGGTCTTGTTCGAAGCTGAATTTAAAAGGGGCCTCTTCTTGCATACCTTCAAACCGGCCTCCATGGCCACAGGGTTCATAGTATCTATAGAGAGGGGAAGATCCACAGCCTCCTGAACCGCATTCACTATCCATTGCATCATCTCTTCAGGGTCCTTCCTCGCTGGCCCGACGTTTAAATCTATGTAGTCGGCTCCAGCCTCGGCCTGAGCTACAGCCAAGTCTTGGATCACCTTTGGATTCCTCTCTTTCACTGCTTCATTTACATCCCTTGCGATAACATGAATGCTCTCCCCTATTAGAATCATTGGATTATTACCTCCCATTTTGTCCGTATTTCCGTGAATAATACATCCCCCGGCAGAAAGTCAAGCATTTTTTGACCTCTCTGCTATCTTGTAATCCTCTCCCTAAAAAGGGCACTGATCTGCCTCGTCCCCTCATAGACCTTTTGCGCCTCAGTCCTGTTCAGCAAGCCTGTGCCACAACTGGGGGTGATCAGAGAACCCCTGTAGAGCATGTCCTCATCTATGCCTCGCTCCTTGAGGCAAACAATCCCCTCTTCCAACCTCTTGAACAATTCCTCAGTCACAGCCCTTTTGAGGGCCTCTGCCTCTGTGGGGATGATCCCCCAACCTACTGCACCTCCTCTTTCGAAAAATGCCTTCACCTCCTCCGCATATAAGATAAAGCTTGAGAGGTGATTATAGGCATCAAAGTCAATGATGTCCAATCCCACCTCCATAATCATGGGCCAATCAGTATTGCCACAGATATGGACCCCTTTATATCCTTGGAGTCCCCTGATCGCCTCCCTAAGGGTATCTACCACCATCTCTTTATAAAGATTCATATAAGGACTCCCATAGGCACTAAGGGTCGGTTCATCAAAGAAGATGATGCTCTTGGCCTTCGGCAACACTTCCTTGAAAACCCGTTCCTGCCACCTGGCCTTCATGGATACCACCTTTACAATCATATCTCGAAGGCCCTCGTCGAAAAGAGACAACCTCCCCTGTTCGTCTTTGAGGGAAAGCCCCAAGGTGACAGGACCCGTGACCTGACCTTTTACAAAGGGGGCATCACATCCCTTCACCAGCTCCAAGAATCTGTAAAGGCCCTGTGCCCTTTCCGGCTTTATGGCAAAATAATCGAGATCACCCTCCTCGTAACAGGAGAAAAACTCATCCCATTCCTCAAGGGGTTCAAAAGGACTGCGTAAAAACACCTTACCCTCTTCCTCCACCAACCCCGGTATACCATCGAGGAATTGATTGATCATCCCTTCCTGAGGATCTAACTGGGGTAGCTGAGGCCAATGAGGGGCCTCAGGCATATAAGAGAGAACGACCTCACAGGCATCTCTTGGATCCTGATGGGGGAGGCTCCCGACCCCTGTGGCTATAAAATAGAACCCCTCTGGCATCCTTTCCCCTTAAACTTTTTGAAAAAGGGAGACAATCCCACACCGAGACGATGAATCATTATACCTCTTTTATCTCCTCTTTGTCTTTAAAATACAATGCCCCTACTGGACATACCTTCACGCACTCCCCACAACCTATGCAGGGGCTCTGGGCTATCGGCTTCCCCAAAAAGGTGCTGATCCTCATGTTGTACCCCCGATAGGCGAAATCGAGTACGTCGGCCCTTATCTTCTCCTTGCATACCCAGATGCATTTGCCGCAAAGGATACACTTATTGGGGTCGAGGACGAAGAGCGGATGGCTCTCATCAGGCTCAAGCCTCTCTTTAGGGAAGGGGCGCAGATTCTTGGGGACCTTTACCTTCAGAAACTTCATCCATTTGAGGAGCTCACAATCTCCCCTCTTGGGACAGGTCTTGCACTCCATGGGGTGATCAGCGAGGATCAGTTCCATCGCCCTCTTCCTCAACCTCTGCACCCTTTCCGTATCGGTATGAACCATCATCCCCTCCCCAACAGGCTCAGTACAGGAGGTCACCACCCCCCTTCCCTCTATCTCTACGAAACAAAGCCTGCATGCGCCCCAGGCGTTTTCGGCCTCTCTTATCGCACAGAGGTGAGGGATCTCTATACCTGCATCGAGGGCGGCCCAAAGGATTTTCTCCCCCTTCTTCGCCTTCACTTTCTTTCCATCTATGGAGAAATCCACATATTCCTCAGCCACCTATCTTTGCCTCCAACTCCTTTATCCTGTCCGGGGGGGAGACCTTTATGACTGCATTATACTCAGGAGGGCATATCTCTAGGCAGGTACCACACTTAACGCATTTATCCTGCTGGATCCTCTTAGTCCTTGTCTTCTCATCGCTCACAATCGCCTCCGTGGGACAGGTGAGGACACAATGCTCACAGCCTCTCTCGCACCTTTCAGGTAGGATGTAATAGGCTATAAGGTCCTTGCAGACCAAGGCTGGGCACCTCTTCTCTTTTATATGGGCCTCGTACTCATCCCGAAAGTAGCGAAGGGTGGTGAGTATAGGGTTAGGGGCAGTCCTGCCGAGATTGCAAAGGGCCCCTTCGGCAAGGTCCTTTGAGATCTCCTCCAAGAGATTCAGGTCCTCCTCCCTTCCGTTTCCCCGGACTATCTCCTCAAGGATAAGGGAGAGTTGCTTTATCCCCAAACGGCCCATTATGCACTTCCCACACTCCTCGCGCGCCAAGAAATCAAGGAAAAAGCGGGCCGTCTCTACCATGCAGTTGTTCTCATCCAAGACGATCATCCCCCCCGAACCCATGATCGCCCCTGCCGCCTTGAAGGAGTCGAAGTCCACAGGAAGATCTAGGGCCTCCTTGCCCACGCAACCACCTGCAGGACCCCCTATCTGAATCGCCTTTAACTCCCTGCCTTCCGGGACCCCTCCGCCCACATCGAAGATGACCTGCCTGAGGGTGGTACCCATCGGGACCTCAACAAGTCCTATCTGCTCTATCCTACCTGCCAAGGCAAAGACAGCCGTGCCAGGACTTGAGGGAGTCCCGATGGAGCGGAACCCCTTAGCCCCCGTTCCCATTATCCTGGCTACGAGCGCCAACGTCTTCACGTTGTCCACCACCGTCGGTTCCCCATTCAGGCCATACTCAGCAGGGTAGGGGGGACGGGGCCTGGGCATCCCCCTTCGCCCTTCGATGGAGGCGATCATTGCAGTCTCCTCACCACACACAAACGCCCCCGCGCCCGCTACAGTCTCGATGTCAAAGGAAAACCCAGAGCCAAAGATGTCCTCGCCCAGAAGGCCATACTCCCTTGCCTGCATCAACGCCTGCTCTAGACGATCCAGGACAAGCGGATATTCCATCCGCGTATATATGAAACCTTCATAGGCACCGACGGCATAAGCGGCGATGATCATCCCTTCGATCATTGAATGGGGGTCACTTTCCAAGACCACCCTGTCCATGAAGGCCCCAGGATCACCTTCATCTGCGTTGCAGATTATGTACTTCATTTCATTTTTCGTACTCCGGCAGAGGTCCCATTTACGGCCTGTTGGAAACCCTGCCCCTCCCCTTCCCCGGAGGCCGGCCTTGCTCACCTCATCTATGATCTGCTCCGGCGACATGCCTAGGGCCTTCCGCAGCGAAAGATAACCACCACGAGCAATATAGTGATCTATATCCTGTGGGTCTATGTAGCCACAATTCCTCAGGACCAGCCTCTCCTCTATCTCAAACCTGAGCATCTCAGGTATGTAAGGGGCAGCATCTTCAGTAAGGTCCAAGGTCCCCAATGCGAGCTCCAGACACGGGTCGTCCCCCAGGATAAACCCATCGACCAGGCGTTTGACCTCCTGATAGGTCACATTTCGATAGCATATAGGGGGAAGCCCTATCTCGGGCTTGCTGATGATAACCAATGGTTCCGCGAAACACAACCCCATACAACCCACCTCAGTTATCTGGCCCTGGATGCCCTCCTTTTCCAACTTTTCGCGAAACTCCTTAAGGGTATCCAAGGCACCTGCAGCCCTTCCGCATGTGGGCGTCCCTATGCGGATATGAATAGGAGATGCCTCCAAGGCCTCCCACTTCTCCTTGGCCCTTTGGTAGATCTCCTCCCAATCATTCGTCACTCTTGATGTTCCTCCGAGCTTTTAGAGCCTTTGTCCCTCAATCCTGCGAAGACCTCTGCTACCTTATAAGGGGTCATTTTGGGGTGGATGATGTTGTTTATCAGCACCACAGGGGCCTTGGTGCAGCAGCCGATGCAACCTACCCTCTCCAAAGAGTATTCGTGGTCAGGGGTTATTCCCCCAACCTTCACATCCAGTTCCCTCTCAAACCCATCCAAGACCAGCTGTCCGCCCATGGTATGGCATGCAGTCCCCATACATACAACGATGTGATGCTTTCCAAGAGGGACAAAACGAAATTGATTATAAAAGGTGGCCACCCCAAAGGTCTCCGCCTCGGAGATCCCTAGGTGAAGGGCCACCTCTTTCATTGCATCCTCTGAGAGATAACCCAGTTTTTGTTGAACTGTTTGTAGAAGACGGATTAGATATCTACGTCTTGCAGGGAAATAGGAAAAAACCTCCTTAAAGACCTCACCCTCTTCATCCAGCATGCGCCCTTGCCCCCCAAGTCTGCCAAGAAAAAAGATCTAATATGGCACTGACAAAAATCATCACACAAGACCCGCTGCAAGCTTGGCCGCCTTCACTGTATTGAGCATCAGCATGGTGATGGTCATGGGGCCTACCCCACCAGGTACGGGTGTGATGGCGCTAGCCTTCTCCTTCACCTCCTCAAAGTCGACATCCCCTGCTAATTTCGCCTTCCCCTCAGGGGTCTTGCCGATGCGGTTCACCCCCACATCGATCACCACCACCCCCTCTTTTACCATATCCGCCGTTATCGCCTTAGGACGACCTGCTGCCACGATGAGGATATCCGCCCTCCTGGTATGAAAGGCCATATCCTTGGTACGGGTGTGACAAACCGTTACGGTGGCATTGGCGTTGGGCATCTTCTGCATGAGGATGGCTGCGATGGGCTTGCCGACTATGTTGCTACGCCCCACCACTACTACCTCTGATCCCTCGATTTGTGCCCCGGAGCGGATCAGCAGTTGCCAGATCCCATGGGGTGTGCAGGGGAGAAAATCGGGTTCTCCGATCAAGAGCTTCCCCACATTAACGGGGTGAAAGCCATCCACATCCTTTTTTGGATCGATGGCATAGAGGACCTTTGTCTCGTCGATATGCTTGGGCAGGGGTAACTGGACCAGAATGCCATGAACCTTGGGGTCTTTGTTGTACTTATCGATAAGGGCAAGAAGGGCCTCTTCGGAGATATCAGCCGGTTGAGTATCCTGGATGGAGTAAAACCCCAACTCTTTGGATGTCCGCTGCTTAGCTGTTACATAACTTATCGAGGCTGGATCCTCCCCAACCAAGATGGTGATCAACCCCGGCTCTATACCGTGTTTTTCCTTAAGTTCCCCTACCTCTTTTTTGAGTTCCTCTCGGATCTCCTTAGCTACCTCTGTCCCCTTTATGAGCCTAGCAGCCATAACTCCTCCCTCCTTTGAATTTAATTTCAAAGAAACTTGACCTCATTACCTAAAGAAATAAAATAGGAAAGTACCTCCCCCCACAAAGAGGCTTCAAATTAAGATATTTTCCCTCCCTTGTCAAGCCCTCTTTGAAAAGGCTCTGGAGGGATTTTCCAGGCAAAAGGCCTCTTTTGGGTTGACAAGAATGAAGTCTTCAGATAAATTGAATTTGTGATATTTTGAACATACTCACTTTAGAACATATAAGAAAGGAGGTCTGGAATGGGAAAGTTTGATGGTACATATGATGATTATATGAAGCGACGGAAATTTGTCCTGGACATGGGTGGTGAAAAGGCCCTCGCGAAGCGCAAAGAAAAGGGACAGACCAATGCGCGAGAAAGGATCGACATGCTCCTTGATCCTGGGACCTTTGTTGAAGTCGGTACCTTCATGAGGCATAGGCAATACGCGTTTGGCATGGCTGATAAAATCATACCCGCTGAAGGTGTCGTTGCCGGATGTGGAAAGATAGATGGCAGGAATATCGTGGTTGTCTCTGAGGATTTCACAGCCATGGCCGGTACCTTTGGCGAGTATCATGGAAAGAAGTTCGTGTGGGCCTGCGATTTCGCCAAGGAGAAGGGATGGCCCTTTGTCGGGATCAATGACTCCGGCGGTGCACGTCTCCAGGAGGGACTGGATACCCTGGAGGCCTACGGGTGGACCTTCCGCGCCCAGATCCTTGCCTCGGGGATTGTGCCCCAGATAGCCCTGCTCCTCGGTCCCTGCCTCGGCGGTCAGGCCTACCACCCCGTCATGAACGACTTCCTCATTCAGAGCAAAAAGACCGGCTTTATGGGGATCGCGGGACCTGCCTTTGTCAAGACCGTGACAGGTGAAACGATTAGCCTGGATGATCTAGCAGGCTGGCAGTCCCACGCGGTGAAATCAGGTTGCACCCATGTCGTCGGGGAAGATGACAAGGAGTGTATAGAGCTGGCCCGGAAACTTCTCTCGTACCTGCCCTCTAATAACAGGGAAAAGCCGCCGACAATTGAGACCAATGACGACCCGAACAGAGAGATCCCTGAACTCGATGAATTCCTTCCCGATACAGCTCTTCGAGTCCCCTATAGTATGTATCCACTCATCGACATGGTCGTGGATAAGGGCAGCTTCTTCGAGATACACAAATATTTCGCTCGCAATCTCATTGTTGGATTCGCAAGGTTCAACGGCAGGGTAGCCGGGATAGTGGCGAATCAGCCCACGGTACTGATGGGAGGATTGGACTGCGACGCCTCTGACAAGCTGGCGAGGTTCGTCCGTTTCTGCGACCTCTTCAATATACCGCTTGTGACCTTCGTGGACTGTCCGGCCTTCTGGATCGGCTCTCCGCATGAGTGGAAAGGGATCTTGCGCCACGGGGCAAAGACCCTCTTTGCTTGGGCGGACGCCACCGTACCCACGATCTCCGTGATCATAGGAAAGTCTTATGCAGGTGCCCACTATGCCATGCTCGACAAGAGCATAGGGGCTGATCTCTGCTACGCCTGGCCAACAGCCAAGATCAACATTGTGGGGGCTGAGACCGCGGCGAGCGTTATCTTCGCCAAGGAAATTAAACAGTCTGAGAATCCGAAAGAGACCGCAAAGCAACGGATCGATGAGTATCGGACTAAGTACGAGCATCCCTATCAGCCTGCAGAACGGGGGTATGTGGACGATGTAATCATGCCCCATGACACGAGAAAATACGTCTGTCACGCCCTCGAGCTCTTGGAGAACAAGCAGGTAGCCAGGCCCTGGAGAAAGTACTCCAATATCAACCTGTAAGGCTCATCACAGGGTTTTGCTTCCAGACGTTAGGTAGTTGATCTGAGGGTACAAGGGGGTTTTTCCTTGTACCCTTAATTTTTGTCCGAAAAAAACCTCCTCGCAGATGTCCTTCCTTTTCCACGATTTTCAGGAAATCCCTGATAACTTTATCACTGGCCAATTGCAGATCTTTTTGGTGAAAGGGCAAGAAACGGTTTACCCACAACAAATAAAATCGGCCCTGCTTGCGGGGAATAGCCTTAATTTTGTCTGAACTAAGATCATGATACAAAAACAAACAGAAAAGATGTTTGCGCTTTTATCCCGATTCCTACTTCATCCTTGTCCAGCTCCCTCACAAAGTGCAAGATGCATTACTGACGATAAGATAGTCATTTTATTTGCACCCAACAAGGCGCTGCACACGGCTGGGGATTCCGTTGGCGCTCATCCCCGCCGCTGAGTTTTGACGTTAGACCGGCAGGGTCTTTTGGGGCACCCCCAAGGTAAACCACTCCTCCTGAATCCAGCCCTTGAGGATAGCGGCAATCTCCCTGGCCTTGAGATAACTGGATAAAGGGACAGTGGGCACTTCCTTTCCATTAAAGATCACCTGCCCACTCTTGAGCTCCTTATAATTCACCTCCCCATAACTCTTGTTGACACCCTGGGGGTAATCGTCCCCATAATCAACGATCTGCGTGTAGATCTCCTCATCCTTGACAGCGGTAAAGCGAAGCATCTCCTCATCGAGGATGGGGATGGGGATACCAATCCCCACGATCAAGGTAGCACCATACCCTTGGATACTCCCCCCCTTCAGCCACTCAGGCTTCATCCCCTTTAAATCCCCCACCACCGCTATGGTCCCCGCCGGGCCTCTTACCACCCCGCTAGTCCCTCTGGGGACATGGGGGTTGTGCTGGGTCCCCGACCAGACCACAAACCCCTCCCCTCCCCCTAAAAATATCTTGGTCCCTATCCCGATAGTCTTGTAATAGGGGTCATTGAGGAGGGGGCTCAACTGCCCAGCGCTGCAGTAATTGATGTTCCCCCCTTGGGGTTTAAGGGTCCCCATGTAGGTATAGATTACCTTGTCGGAGAGGTTTATGGCACAATTGTAGTTCTGAGAGGCGTTGCGGGGATTAAAGAGAAAGGCGTCCACAAGGTCATCCAGGGTGACCCTCATCTCCACCCGTCTGTTGGGGTAACAATGGGTCCCGTATCCCTCCGCCACCAGTTCTACCTCTTTACCTGCCACTAGGTCATGGATGACATGCCCCCCCCCATAATCAAAACCCCCCGGGTAGACTTTATTGAAAGGATCATCTTCTGCAAGTTCTGTGGCCCCAATATAGATGTCCACGGCTGCCACTCCAGCATAGGCGGGGACGTTGTTCAACCAAACCCTGTGAGCCTTTATCTTGGGGGAGGTATGGCCGAAGTTTAAAAAGGCTCCCGAGGAACACATGGGGGCAAAGGTCCCAGTGGTCACCACATCCACTCCCCTGGCCGCCTCCTCCACTCCCTTCTCCTCCACGATCCCGATGACCTCCTCGGCCGTCACCACCACGGCCTCCCCTTTGCGTATGCGCTCGTTTATCTCCTCATAGGTCTTTTGCACCTTCGAACTCCCCATCCGACCGCTCCCAGGACAAAAATTGACCCTATCATAAACCTACTCTGTCACCCCGTCAAGGGGTAAGGGCTTTAAGAACTTTCCCCAAAAATCATCCTTAATATTAGAAATATTCTTTAATAACAGCAAGATAGATGATTTTGAAATGGAAAAGCGATATCCTCCTTTTTTGGGGGGGTGAGGGTCAATTTTTGGTAAACTTTTTGCATTAAATTTTCCTGTGGCCATTTAAATTGTTGGGAAAGTCCTATAAGGGCTTTCCCCTTGACTTCGCACCTTATCAAGTTGTAAAAAGAAGAATGTAACAGTTTGAGTATAATCAGTGGCATTAGGAGTAAAGGGTTGCGCTTTATTGCCATTATAGGGTATATTTTTGTCTTAACAATGGTGAACTCCCCTGCTTTGGCCGATATCTTCCTCTACATCGACCAGGAAGGTATAATGCACTTCACCAATGTACCAACCCATCATCGTTACCGCGTCTTTTTGCGAGAACGCTCCAGCAATCACGCAAAGACACTGAGAAGATATAAGTCCGATTCCAACAGATATAATCGCCTTATCGAGGAATCCTCCCGAAGGTATGGGGTCGATTACGCCCTGGTAAAGGCGATCATCAGGGCCGAGTCTGGTTTTGACGCCTATGCTATCTCAACAAAGGGGGCAGAGGGCCTTATGCAACTCATGCCCAAGACCTCCAAGAAGCTCAACGTCCTAAACCCCTTCGACCCCAGGGAGAACATCGAGGGGGGGGTCAGACACCTGCAATACCTATTGAAGCGCTTTGATCAGGACCTGAAGCTTTCCTTGGCCGCCTATAACGCTGGAGAGACCGTCGTCGCTCAATTCAGGGGGGTCCCCAACTATAGAGAGACGAAAAACTATATAGCTGAGGTCTTAAGTTATTACAGCGAATATAAAAACAATTCGACAAAAGGCAATCCTGTAAGATGAAGGCCAAAAAGGGAGGCTTCTGGAATTTGTCCAATACACTTACCCTCTTCCGCATAGGGGCCATACCCCTTGTCGTCCTCTTCCTCCTCTTCCCCGGGAAGGGGGCGAGTTTTACCGCTGCCCTCATCTTTCTGTTGGCCGCAATCAGTGATGGGTTGGACGGGTACATGGCCCGCAGGAGGAACACAGTGACCAATCTGGGCAAGCTCCTCGACCCCCTGGCCGACAAGCTCCTGGTCTGCACTGCCCTCATTATGCTGATCTCATTGGAGAGAGTGTGCGCTTGGATAGTAGCTGTGATCATCGGCAGGGAGATGGCGGTGACCACCCTCAGAGGGGTGGCCGGGGCAGAAGGGGTGATCATCTCAGCCAGTCGCCTCGGCAAGATGAAAAATCTCTCACAACTTTCTGCCACCAATCTCCTTATCCTCCACTATCCCTATTTCTCCCTTGACGTCCATTGGCTCGGAACGCTGCTGCTCTGGCTCGCCCTCGTCCTGACCATCTGGTCCGGGCTCGACTACTTCGCCCG
Organism: Deltaproteobacteria bacterium; assembly: GCA_019308925.1. Taxonomy (NCBI): domain Bacteria; kingdom Pseudomonadati; phylum Myxococcota; class Myxococcia; species Deltaproteobacteria bacterium. The sequence continues at coordinate 1,305 of JAFDHG010000046.1, read as the reverse complement.
TTTCCTCAAGAGGGTTTAGGGCTCGATCTTGGGATCCAAGGCGTCCCTCAGTCCCTCCCCCAAGAGGTTATATCCGAGCACGGTCAGCAGGATGGCCAATCCAGGATATAAAGATAGCCAGTAGGCGATCTCTATGTTGTCCTTTCCAGCGGTGAGAATATTCCCCCAACTGGGGGTCGGAGGTTGTACCCCGATCCCCAAAAAACTGAGGGCCGACTCCGTCAAGATGGCTCCCCCGATCCCCAAGATGGCCGATACAAAGACCGGGGCCATGGCGTTGGGGAGGATATGGCGGAAGATGGTCCTCATATCACCCGCCCCCTGGGCCTTGGCGGCCAAGACAAACTCACGCTTCTTAAGGGAAAGGACCTCCGCCCGCACCAGCCTGGAGACTCCCATCCAGCTGGTGAGGCCGATGACAACCATGATGTTCCAGATGCTGGGCTCCAAAAGGGCGATGACCGCCAAGATGAGGAAGAAGGTGGGGAAACAGAGCATGATGTCCACAAACCTCATAATGATGCTGTCTACTAACCTCCCGTAATAACCGGCCACGGCCCCTAGTATCACCCCGATGAGGGTGGCGATGCCCACCGCCACAAAGCCGACCAAGAGGGAAATCCTACCCCCCCAGATGATACGGCTCAATACATCCCTGCCCAACTGATCGGTGCCTAGGGGGTGTTCCCTGCTGGGAGGACTGAGGACATGTTCGACGTCGATAAAAGAGGGATTATAGGAGCAGATCAAGGGGGCGAGCAAAGAGGTGAAAAAGAGCGAGAAGACCACTATCGCCCCCCCTACAGCAAGACGGTTGCGGGAAAATTTGAACCAAAAAAGCCCCCTTAAAGATCTCCCTTTCATCCCCCCACCCTTATCCTCGGATCGGCCAGGGCATAGGCCAGGTCCGCCAACAAATTGCCCAGTAAGGTAAGGATCGCCCCAATCACCAATATACCCATGATCACCGGGTAGTCCCTGGCCATCACACTATAGAAAAAAAGTTGCCCCATCCCGGGGATGGAGAAGATGGTCTCAAAGATGACGCTCCCCCCGATGAGGCCAGGCACGGATAGACCCAAAAGGGTGATAAAGGGCAGGAGGGCGTTTCGCAAGGCGTGTTTGTAGATCACCTTCCCCTCTGAAAGACCTTTGGCCCTGGCCGTGGTGATGTAGTCCTGATGGATCACCTCCAACATGGAGGAGCGCATATACCTGGAAAGCCCTGCCAAACCCCCGAAAGCGGAGACCAGGACAGGCAAGAGGAGGTGTCTCGCCCGATCTAAGAACATCCCCCAGGGGGAA